>JACMOA010000366.1 GCA_014378225.1 Deinococcales bacterium
AAAAGAGTGAAAACCGCGCAGTGCGTGGGCTGGACCTACGGAGCTTGCCACTCGGGGATGGGGTACATCGGCCTCACCCTCTGCAATCAGTTCCACCTGAAAACCGTCTGGGTCAGCAAAAACGAGTGCGGGCGTAGCAAAACGAACCGTTTCACAGTAGGACAGACCCATCCCCTCGAGCCGTCCCTTCCAGAACTCGAGCGCGTTTGGGGCCACCGAATAAGCAAAAGCCGCCGTTTCACCGTTGCCGCGCTTGCCCTTTTGAGCGCCCTGCCAGGGAAAAAAGGTCATCAGGGTTCCAGGGCTACCGATTTCGTCGCCGTAGTACAGATGGTAAGTGCCAGGGTCGTCAAAGTTTACCGTGACCTTGACCAGCCGTTGGCCCAGTAGCCCAGCGTAAAAATCCACGTTGCGTTGCGTGTCGCCACACATGGCGGTCAGGTGATGAAGGCCCTGCACAGGGGTGGTCATGAGCGCATTAAATCACTGTGAAAGGGTATTTGCGGTGAGTTGTGGCGCATTTTGCTCGAGTTATAAGTTTGCTTCTTTAGCAAAATAAGCAAACTTATAACGTTGAACGCCCAAGATGGTTTTAGCGTTTGACGTTTGCGATTCTTTCAATTTCTCTATCTCCAGACAAAAACGCTCAATACCCCAGAAACTTGTACCCTAGTTCCATCATGTCCCACCTTCTCGCGGTTGATGTCGGTAATACCTCCACGGTCCTCGGTTTGCTGGACTCGAGCGACAAAGTGCTGCACTCCTGGCGCATTCGCACAGACCGCGCCCTGCTGCCGGACAACTACGCCCTGACCCTGCGCGGTCTGCTCGAGCTGTCCAATTCTCCTGCACCAGACGCGGCGATTCTCTCGAGCGTGGCCCCACCCGTGGGCGCAAACATCAGAGTCGCCCTCGAGCGCTATTGGAAGATTCCCACGCTCGAGGTGGGCGCAAACAATCTCGACGGATACATCAGCATCGAGTTCCCCGAAAAAGGCGCGGTGGGTGCAGACCGCTTGGTGAACATGGTGGGGGCAATGCGCTACCTTGAGCCGCTGGGGTATGGCATTGTGGTGGATTTTGGCACGGCTACCACTTTTGACGTGGTGGCGCAGCCCAACCGCTTTCTGAGCGGTGTGATTGCGCCCGGTCCCATGACCAGTGCCGACGCTCTGTTCAGTGCCACTGCCAAACTCCCTCGAGTGGCTCTGACTGCGCCTACACAGGCGATGGGCCGCAGTACGGTAGAGGCTATTCAAAGTGGTTTGGTGTTTGGCTACGCTGAAATGGTGGACGGCATGGTGCGGCGGCTCTCGAGCGAATTGCCTCAGAAACCTCGAGTGATTGCCACCGGAGGGTTTGCCCGCACGCTCGAGGGGATTTGTAGGGAAATTGAGGTGTTTGACGACGACGTAACCCTGCGCGGACTGGTCAAAATCTGGCGAGACCGGGGTGGGGTTTGACGCTCGAGGGGTTGGGTTCACTAACGCTGATAAAACGAGGGCGGCTCAATGCTCAGCAGACGCAAATACACATAACCCTGCGCCCGGTGGTGAATTTCGTTGTCAATCAGGTAGAGCGCAAGGTGAAACAGGGGTCTCACCGGAAATCCATACGCAGACTCCTGGGCCAGCAGACGTTCTGAACTCACTTCTTTCCAGGCACGCTCGAGGGTTGCGGTCATTTTATCCCAAGCCTCGAGCAACGCGGTTTTGCTGTCCAGCTTTGAGTAATCGGTCATGACGGTGGACCACTCGCCCGTTTTAAACCCCTCGAGCGTGGGTTCCACCATGCCCAGAATTTCAATCATCATGCTGCCAAAGGAGCGCATCGGTGGGGCGGGTTGAAAGGTGAACAGTTGGTCTTCCGGGAAGACTTCTATGGTTTTGCGGGTGAGTCCCCGGTGTCCCTGCCAGTGCTCGAGCAATTCTTGCGGCGTGATAAGGGCTGGGGCGTTTAGCGTGGTCATCGGATGCCTCCTGAGTGAACCAGAATGTGTTCACCTCGAGCACAGCTTACCCCCCATTCCCGTCAGGAGCTGTCGTCAATCTGTGCCATACTTTGGGGCATGTACGACCCTTCCATGCGGGTGCTCACCGTGCTCGAGCTGCTTCAGGTTCACACTCACCTGACCGGACCCGAACTGGCCCGCAGGCTCGAGGTTAGCACCCGCACGGTGCAGCGTTATGTGGCTCGCCTTCAGGATTTAGGGATTCCGGTGGAGTCTAGCCGGGGCGTGGGCGGCTCATACCGTCTGAGTCCGGGTTTTCGGCTGCCCCCGCTGATGTTCAATAACGATGAAGCCTTTGCACTTTCTCTGGGCTTGCGGGCGCTGGGGCACTTGGGGCTGGACGCGCCCGTTTTGGGCGCACTGAGCGCGGGTCTCAAGCTCGAGCGGGTGTTGCCCTTTAGTGTAGCCGAGCGGGTGCGCGGCGTGGAAGATGCCGTCACGCTGGACCCCACGCCCTGGACCATTCCCACCGACCCAGACATCTTGCAGGGTGCGGCAATGGCCATCCGCTCGAGCCGCCGAGTAGCTTTTTCCTATCAGAACCACGCGGGCGAGGCGTCCCGGCGTGAGGTCTCGCCTTACAGCGTGTTGCACCACGACGGACGCTGGTATCTGGTGGGTCACTGCCACCTGCGTGACTCGGTGCGAATCTTTCGGCTGGACCGCATCCGGGAGCCGTCGGTGCTCGAGCAGACTTTCGTGCGGCCCGAGGGTTTCGACGCCAAAGCTTTTTTGTATTCCCGTATGCCCTTTGTGCAGGAAGCCCACCAAATCGAGGTCTGGCTGGACTGTCCGCTCGAGGAGGTTCGCAAAAAACTGCCTAGCTCGAGGGTTCAACTCGAGGAACTTAGGGGTGGCACAAGGTTAAGCTGCACCCGTGACCTACTCGAGCCATTTGCAGCGATGCTGTTAGGGTTGGGAGTCCGGCTCGAGGTGGTGGGTCCACCCGGTCTCAAAGAGGTCTTCTTAACCCTAGCTCAGCGGGCCAGCGCCGCCGCTCACTCGCCCTGAGCCATCCACGCCTCGAGTTCGCTTAAAAACCGTTCGTGCTCGAGGGCGGAATACAAAATGGTGGAAAATCCTAACGCTCGAGCGGCCACCAGATTCTCTTCCACGTCGTCCACAAAGATGCTTTTTTCCGGTGGCACACCCACCGCCTCACTGAGTTTGCGAAACGAAACCGGGTCAGGCTTTTTAACCCCAATCAGGTTAGAAAACACCATTGTGTCAAAACGGCTCCAGCGCGGGTCGGCCTGCAATTTTTCGTGAACCACCGGGTAATTGTTGCTCAACAGTCCCACCTTGAACGCTCGAGGGATAGTTGGAAAAAAATCGTACATGGCAACATTTTCGCGGATGCTTCCCAGATAAAGGGTCTCAAACTCGAGATAATCGGCCTTCATTCCCGTTTCTTCTTGCATCACGTTCCAGAAGTGCTCGAGGGTCCACTCGCCCACCTCGAGATGCTTCACAAACTTGAAATAGCTGGCCCTAACCTGCTCGAGCGGAACTCCGTAGGTGTCACTCATGCGCTGGGTGGCGTTTCCGTCAAAAGTTCCCACCGTAAAAACTCCGCCCCAATCAAAGGTGATGGCTCTCATGGGTTTAGTTTAGGGTAGGCGCTCGAGGGAATTTTGCAGAAGCCTAGGGTGGGGTCTGGCTCGAGGCTCACACTCACCAGGCCACACACTCACCAGGCCACACACTCACCAGGCCACACACTCATCAGGGGTCAGACGCTACCCCGTGTGTAGCTTGAATGTGCAAACTTCGCAAGTTTCTCAAGTTTTCCAGTCTTGGCTACGGCCCTCGAGTCAAATTGACCTGTCCCTACCCAGTACACTTTATGAATGCAGGGCCTTGAACCTTTATCCATCACACGCCGCCCGATTTTGAACATGACCTGGCTGGACCTCGCCTTTTTACACTGGCGGGTTCCAGCCGACGCGCTCGAGCGCACCCTGCCCGCCGGACTTCGGTTGCAAACCTTTGACGGCAGCGCGTGGCTGGGCGTGGTTCCCTTTCGCATGGCCGATGTGAGGGCCACTGGGTTACCCCGAGTGCCTGGAACCCACGCTTTTCTCGAGCTGAACCTGCGAACTTACGTCACCGATGGCACTAGGCCGGGTGTGTGGTTTTACAGCCTGGACTGCGAAAACCTGCTGGCGGTACGGGGGGCTAGAGCCGCCTTTCACCTGCCCTATCTGGACGCTAGAATGCGAACCAAACACCACGGAGACCTCTTAGATTACTCGAGCGTTCGCACCCATCCGGGGCATCTCCCCGCTACCTTCCGGGGGCAGTACGGGGCCTGGGGACCTGCTTTTCAGAGCGTTCCCGGCACGCTCGAGCACTGGCTGACCGAGCGCTATTGCCTGTACAGTGCGGACAGGGCGGGGCGCGTTTACCGGGGCGAGATTCGCCACCCATCCTGGACCCTGCAAGCGGCAGAGGTCCATATTTTTGAGAACACTCTGGCTCTGCCGTTGGGTCTCGAGCTGGGTCGTGTTCCAGACGCCGCGCATTTTTCGAGGCGGCTCGAGGTGTCTGCATGGTTGCTAGGGCGGGTATAGGGCAAACAGGATACCGACTTTGTTGACCAGAGATGCACTCGAGCAAGCCTTTGAAAACGACCTTTCCGGTGAATGTTTGCAAGGCAAGCCGCCCACCCTCACAACCCGCTATTATGTTTCCTACATATGCGCCTCCTTCACACCGCAGATTTTCATGCGGGAAAAACCTTGCGCGGCTTTGACCGCACCCCCGAAATCAGAAAAGCCCTGCTCGAGATGGTTGACCTCTGCCTCAGTGAAAAGGTGGACGCCGTGCTGGTGGCCGGGGATTTGTTCGACAACGCTAATCCCACCGCAGACGCCGAAAATGCGCTGTTCGAGTTTTTCCTTACCCTCAAAGAGAAAGGGATTCCCAGCGTCAGCATCGCCGGAAATCACGATTCGGCGCGGCGGCTCACCAGCGTGTCTGGGCTGCTGGGCTGGGTGGGCGCTCAACTGGTTTCAGAACTCAACCCCAAAAATCTGCTCGAGGCCGTCAAGACCGTAATCGCTCGAGATGGAAGCCTCCTGAAAGTAGCGGCCCTGCCCTTTCTCAGTGAGCGCCGCCTTATTAAAACCGCGCAGCTTGCAGAGGGTGGTTTGGGAGATTGGCGGCTCGAGTACCAATTCAAGTTGCAGGCGTTTATCAACCGTCTAGCCACGGGGTTTGACCCGTCCGGCGTGAACGTGCTGATGATGCACACCACGCTCGAGGGTGCGGTGAACAGCGGCTCCGAAAGTCACTTTAAGTTCGATATTGACAACTCTTACACCGTCTCGAGCGCGATGCTGCCTACCACCGCCCAATATGTGGCGCTAGGCCATATCCACAAGTCTCAACAGGTGGCCCAGTACCCTCCAGCAGTGTATTCAGGTAGTCCGCTGCAACTTGATTTTGGTGAGGCCGGAGACCGCAAAAGTGTGCGCCTCATTGACCTCGAGCCAGGAAGACCTGCTCAGATTCATACGCTGCCTCTGAGCAGTGGAAAGATGCTCCGAAGCGCTCGAGTGCTGCTGGACGATTTAGACCCTCAGCTCGAGGCATTGCGCGACTTTTCTGGTTTGCTAAAAGTGGTGGTGCGGGTTCCTCCCGGTTCGGCAGTGGCGGGTCTCAAAGACCGGGTGATGTCCATTTTGCCCAATGCGTTGAGTGTAGAACTCGAGCGCCTGGACGGTGCGCTACTGCTCGAAGCGGCCTCGAGACAGAACTTAACCCCGCTCGAGCTGTTCAGTCGGTATTACACCGAACGGCGTGGAGAACTGCCGGATTTGGTGCGGGACGCTTTTAGTGAAGCTCTGGTGGCTGTGGAAGAAGGGGAATTGGTATGAGTGGGATTTCTTGCGAAATGGCAAACGTCAAACGTCAAACGTCTTGTGAGCGCGTAGCGCTCGACGCATATGGTTTGCTTTTCAACACAGACCAAAAACCTTCAGCATTCACGATAGACTTGGCGTTCGACGTCTTGGACATAGCGGCACCTAATGGGCCTGTCCGCGTTCAACGTTTGCCACGAGTGCAAGCGAGTCTCTTTATTCAAGCGGGTGGTCAACCATGCGCCCTTTAAAACTCAAACTCCAGAACTTCACCGCCTTCCGCGCCCCCACAGAGCTGGATTTCACCCCGCTCGAGCTGTACGCCATTGAAGGACCCACCGGCAGCGGCAAAAGCAGCCTGCTGGACGCTATCATTTTTGCGCTGTACGGCGAGGTGCCGCGTTTGGGTGGCAAGGGCCTGGACGCGCTGATTTCCACCGGAGAGGGTCGCCTGACGGTGGAACTCGAGTTTGAGGTGGGTGAGGAGCGTTACCGGGTGGTCCGCACCAAAGGGCGCAAGCAGGCCCAGAGCGAGGTGCGCTTTGTACGCCTGCTCGAGAACAACCTCGAGCAAACGGTGGCCCAGGAAACCAAGAAAAAGGATTTGCAGGCCGCCATCGTCAAGGTTCTGGGCCTTTCGCTCGAGTCCT
>JACMOA010000367.1 GCA_014378225.1 Deinococcales bacterium
CAAAAAGTTTGCCCTGGGTGTCGTTGGCCGTCTCCAGCAGCAGTTCATACTCGAACTCGCCCACACCCACCACACTGACCGGCACTCGAGCGCCCGCCAGCGCCCGAACCTGTTGATGCACAATGGCCTCGTCAAAGGTGGCCCCGTCCGAGAGCAGCACCATGCGCTTGCTTCCGGTTTCCCCCTCGAGCAGCTTTGCGCCCTTTTCCATGCCCAGACCCATCATGGTGCCGCCAGAATAGTGGGTCAGTCGCTCTGCCGCCGCCAGCAGCTTGGCCCGCTCAGACGCGCTGGTGAAGGGAACCAGGGTTTCGGCGTTATCGTCAAACTTGACCAGGGCCAGACGGTCCTCGGGCTTGAGCAGGTCTGAGCCGATGATGGCCCGCAAACTTTCCACCACCAAATCCATCTTGTTTTTCGCGCCCTTGACCACGGTGTAATCCTGACCGTCCACCCGCACCCGCTGGTCGGTTACTTCGCTGGGCTTAGTGACCACCTCGCGCATACTGCCGGAGGTATCCACCACAAAAACCACGCTGAGATTGGGCCTCGAGCCTGCGGCTTCTGCGTCCGGTTTCAGGGTAAGGGCTAAAAAAAGCTTCTGACCGGGTTGATTGGCGAGCAGGTATTCACGGTGCGGCTTTAGGGTGGCGTTTAACATGGGGTTTCTCCTCGAGCGTTGGGGTTGGGTTCTCGCTTTGGGTTGTGGGGTGCGGGTTGTCGGTTTTCAATTGTCGGTTAGGAATGTGGATGATGGGATGTCCGGCTTGAAATTATTTTTATTGTATAGGGTTAGATTTATCTAAAGATTCTTGAAACAAAACTGAAGACTGATAACCTACAATTGACAACTATTTTCTGACCACCTCACCCACATTCCCCTGTAAACTCGGTTTGCTGTCCCTGGATACGTAGAAAGGGTGCAGGGCGTTCCCGTTTGCCACGTTGTCAAAGGCCCGTCCCCTCGAGCGCCCTAAAAACGCTACCCCGCATTCCTTGTTGCGCTCAAAGGTATTCTCCTCGAGAATGGGTTGAGCTTCGTCTGTGACCACAATGCCGTGGAGTGAGTTGGAGGTGCAAATGTTTTTACGAATCAGTCCGCTCGAGTGTCCAAAAAAGGCGATACCGCAACTGCCATTGTGGATGAACTGGGAAGACGTAGAAAACACTCGGGCGGTTTCGGACAGGAAAAGTCCGCTGGCGGCGTTTTGCTCTGAAACGCAGCCCTCGAGCGTGGCGTCCGCGCCGCCGAGGAGCACAATCCCGTTGCCGCCGTCGCCCGCTGGGTCGGTCAGTCCTCCGGCGATGCGAACATTTTTGACTTCCACGGTGGTGCTCGAGACCAGAACATCAGCGGGTCTGCGCCCGGTGTGCTCGAGCGTCATGCCCTCGAGCGTGAGTTTTCCGCCGCTGGCATAGATGAGGTAGCCCTCGGAATCCCCGGTGATGCGAGTTTGTTCACGTCCCACCCCCACCAAGGTGATGCTTTTCTTGATTTCCAGTGCTCGAGGCAACGAGAATTTTCCTGCTGCCAGCCGTAATCTAGCCCCGTCCCTTGCCCGGTCAATGGCTTGAAGCAAGTTTCCCCCCGGTGGGTGAACCATATCTGCCGGAATAGGAACCGGAGCCGGAGTGCTCGAGGGTTCAGGTGCTCTGGCTGGCGTGACAGGCGGCGGTACAACAGCCACACGGCTGCTCTCTGCTTTCTGCTCTCTGCTCTCTGCGGGCGAAGCAAGCAGCCCAATAACCTCCAGCACACTCTGAGGCCGCCGCACCACCTCGAGCGCCATACAGCGCTCAATCAGTTGGCGCAATCCAGAAGGAACCGTGTTGGGCAGCGGCTCGAGCGTGGTTCCCAGCATCCGGTCTGTGGCGGGTGGCGGCATCTTTCCGGTTAAGGCGTGATAAAGCGTGGCTCCCAGCGCGTAAAGGTCGGTGTACGGGCCAAATTTAGCGCTCGAGGCGTACTGTTCTGGCGGGGCATAACCGGGTGTGACCAGGCGCGTGTGGCTGCTGGCTGCGCCCCCCTCGGCAAAAGCTCGAGCACTACCAAAATCTATCAACACGGCCCTGGCGTCCTGGGTGAGATAAATGTTGTCCGGTTTGATGTCGCGGTGGAGCATGTTGGCGGCGTGAACCCCCTCGAGTCCGCCCAAAATCTTACGGGCGATGTCTTCCACCTGCGCGCTCGAGATGGGTCGTTCCATGCGCTTGCCCAGCGTC
>JACMOA010000036.1 GCA_014378225.1 Deinococcales bacterium
AAGGGGGAACTAAAGACTCGGCGTTCGAGCCACACGGTCTTTTAGTACCCCTTTAACAAGGGAGTCTTCGTGAAAGCGAAGTGCTCACGAAGAGGAGATGCAAAGCCAAAGCTCTCACCTTCACTCGAGGAAACTGAAATGAAAAAAACTCTTTTTCTACTCTCGAGCCTGCTTTTACTGGCTGCTTGTAACAGGGAAAACACGCAAACGCTCAGCATCATCGCGGGTTCGGAACTCAAAGACCTCGAGCCGCTGTTCCCGGACCTCGAGCGGGCGGTGGGGGTCAAGTTGAGCGTGACCTATTCCGGCACGCTCGAGGGGGCGGAGCGTATTGCTGCGGGAGAAAAGTTTGATTTGGCCTGGTTCTCGCACGGCAAATACCTGGCGCTGAGTCAGCCGGACAAAGTGCGTCAGCAAGAAAAATTGATGCTTTCTCCTGTGGTGCTGGGGGTGAAAACCTCTCGAGCGCGGTCTCTGGGCTGGGCCGGAAAACCTGTGAGCTGGAAGACCATTGCGGCGGCGGCCTCGAGCGGAAAATTCAGGTTTGCCATGACCAATCCTGCCGCTTCCAACAGCGGATTCACCGCGCTGATGGGACTTTCCGAAGCGTTTGGAACTGGGTCCGACGCGCTGCTCAAGGATTTCTTCAAGGGCCAGACGCTCACGGCAGGCTCGAGCGGGTATTTATCGGACGCTTTTGTGAGGGACCAGAGCAGGCTGGATGGGATGGTCAACTACGAGTCCGTGCTGTTGGGTCTGAACTCGAGCGGAAAACTGAACGAAAAACTCACCCTGATTTACCCGGAAGAAGGCGTGGTGACGGCAGATTATCCGCTCACCCTGCTCGAGCCGGATAAAAAGGAGATTTACCTGAAAGTGGTGGATTACTTCAAGAAAAAAGACGTTCAGGAGCGCATCGTACAGACCACCTTGCGCCGTCCGGTGGACCCGACGGTGAATACGGGTACTACCTTTCCCACCACGCTCATTAACGAGCTACCCTTTCCCCGCTCGAGCGCCCAGATGAACACTATTTTGGGGCGCTACCTCAGCAGTCAGCGCCGTCCGGCGTATGCGGTGTTTGTGTTAGACGTGAGCGGCAGCATGGGCGGAGACCGCATGAGTGCGCTCAAGGATTCGCTCACCCGCCTAGCCGGGGCCGACAGTTCGCTTACAGGGCAACTCTCGAGCTTTCAGACCCGTGAAAAGCTGGCCTTGCTGACCTTCTCGAGCGTCGTTAACCGACCAGAATTCATCAGTATCAATGGCAAGCAGGACCGTGAGCAGGTCAAAAGCTTTGCTCGAGGGCTGAACGCCGACGGTGGAACCAATATTTATGGGGCGCTCGAGGCAGCGTATGGGCTGCTCGAGACCGAACGAAACAAATATCCCGGTTACAACTTCAGCGTGGTGCTGATGACCGACGGTGAAAACAACGGCGAACTGAAATTACGCGATTTCCAGAGCTTTTATGGGAATTTGCCCTCGAGTGTGAGGGGGGTGCGGACCTTTCCCATCGTGTTTGGCGAGGGCAACAAGGGTGAAATGGGCGAGATTGCCAATATCACGGGTGGCAGGGTATTTGACGGTCAAAAGTCCTTGCAGGGCGCGTTCAAGGAGATTCGAGGCTACCAGTGAAGCCTGAACTCGAGCGCTCGAGACCGGGTAAAGTGTTGAAAGAACCGTTATGAAAACCTTTTCCCTGTACCTTTACTCCAACAAAAATCTGGTGGGAAGCCTGTTAGCTTTGCTGGGACTTGCGGCCTGGGGTCTGGGCTTTATCGGTACTTTTGCGCTCCCCATCGTGGTGGGGCTGTACGCTTTTGGCGTGCTAGTGACACCACGCACTCGCTACGAACTCCAGCTCGAGCAGGGCCAGACCGACGAGCAAATTAGGGCGCAGCTTAAAGTCCTGCTACAAAAAACTAAAAAAAGATTGCCCGAAGAGCTTCAACGCAAAGCTCAGAGTATCTCGGACAAGATTGTGGAGTTGCTGCCTTTGCTGCACACTTTCGAGCACGGCGGCAACCGCGAAGCCTTTAACGTGAAGCAAACCGCGCTGGACTATCTACCCAGCACCCTCGAGAACTATCTGAACCTGCCCACCGCTTACGCCCGCCTGCATGTGGGTGCTGACGGTAAAACCCCGCAACAGATGTTGGGAAACCAGCTCGAGCTGTTGGAAGGGAGCCTGGGTGAAACCGAGCGTTTGCTGCTCGAGGGCGATGTCCAGAAGATGCAGGTGAATGGTCGTTTTCTCGAGGACAAATTTGGCACGCCGGAAAAGTTTTTGTAGGGAGCGGGGGAGAGTTTTGCTGAAGGGTGAGAGGGCGAGAGGGTTGGGCGCTCTACACATTCGGTCTTGGGCGCTCGAGTTGGCGGTTACACTAATGGGATGAAAGATTTTTCTGTAAACCTCGAGCCAATTGAGGGAATTTTGGGCCAGATTTGTCGGGAACGTGCGGCAGATTATGCCCACGCAGACTTTGTTTTGCCGCCCGCTCGAGCGCGAAAATTTCGTTTTGAGCACGCCCTGACTCCTGGAGAACTCACCCTGATTGCCGAGGTCAAACGCGCTTCTCCCTCAAGGGGATTTATTGCAGACCGCGACCCGGTGGAGGCAGCCCTGGCTTATGAGCGCGGCGGCGCGGCGGCACTGTCCATCCTCACCGAGCCGCGTCACTTTGGCGGCAACGCCCAGTTTCTGAAAGATGTAGTCGCTCAGGTAGAGATTCCCGCGCTCCGCAAGGATTTTGTAGTTCATCCCGAAATGGTGCTCGAGGCGTCTTATTGGGGCGCAAGTGCGGTGCTGCTGATGGTCTCCATACTGGGAAACAAACTGGGGACTTACCTCGAGCTGGCGCATCATCTAGGCCTGGACGCGCTGGTGGAAGTGCATTCCGAGGACGAACTCAAAATTGCGATGGACGCTCGAGCGCCGATTCTGGGCATCAACAACCGAGATTTGCGTTCGCTCGAGATTGATTTAAACAACGTTCCCTTCCTGACTGAAATAGCGCGTTTTCACGGGTACAACGGCGTAATTGTGGCAGAAAGCGGCTACTCGAGCGCGGAACACATTCGAGGTCTGCGGGGCCTGACGGATGCGGTGCTGATTGGCTCGAGCTTGATGGAGCAAGAAGACCTCGAGACGGCGGTTCGGACTTTACTGGCCTGAGTTTCAACCCTCTCCTAGCACACGACGGTGGCTGAGGTCTCGAATAAACTCCATCTCCTCGAGACTGACGTTCAGTGAAAGTTGAGATTCAATCAGCAGCAAAATAGCGCCGTAACTCAGCATTATCGTTCCGGCCAGACTGAGTAGGATGGGGAGGAGGTCGCCCTCGAGCTGTAGTAAACCGCTGCCACCAATCACCAGACTGCTCAGCACAAAGAGGCCCACTGCGCCGTAAAAGGCAGCCAGACTGCGGTGAATCAGCCGCACCCGGCGCATTACGACTGGAATCTGGCCGTCCAACATCTCCAGCTCGAGCCGGGTATCTTCGGTTTGTGGAGACACACCCGAGAGGGTCAAAATTCGTTCGCTCGAGCGCCGTAGTCGGTCTACCGCACGGGAGAGTCGGTTTGAGGTGGACAGAATCAGGGTACCACACGCCGAAATAAGCACGGCGGGCGTAATCATGGCAGAAAGGATGTTGAGTTCTGGAGCGGCCACGAGGAAAATAGTTTAGCGGTCCTTCTTTGAGACAGCAAACGCTGAACGTCAAATGCCTACTACGTCCCAAACGTTCAGCGTCTTGAACAGAACGGCACCTCACGGGCCTGCTCGCG
>JACMOA010000368.1 GCA_014378225.1 Deinococcales bacterium
ACTGTACCTTTGTTCCCTAGACAGTTACACCTTCTTGGTCAGTCCACATGCCAGCATTTATCTCCACCATACGAGGGTGGAATGCTAAACTAAAACCATCTTAAGATTGAACGGCGATTCTCTGGGTCACTCCCCTGTGAAACATTGCGCCGCAAGGAGTTTTCCCATGCCTGAAACCACGCAAGAACCCATTAAAGTTTATGAAGGTCTAGCCGGAGTGGTCTTTACCGAAAGCGAATTGACCTTTATTGACGGTGAAAAAGGCATTTTGACCCATCTAGGAATCCCCATTCAGGACTGGGCTGAAAAAAGCACTTTTGAGGAACTGTCTTACGCGCTGTTGCACGCTAAACTTCCCTCGAGCGCGGAACTGGCTGCTTTTGACGCGGCGCTCAAAGCCAATAGAGGCGTGCCACCCGCCCTGCTCGAGCAGATTAAAAATTATCCCAAAACTGCAAACCCCATGCAGATGCTCCGTACCGCCGTGAGTTATCTGGGCCTGCTAGACCCAAATTCTGAGGACACGGGCGCAGAGAACAAATACGCTACTGCCATTCGCATGATTGCTCAGTTCTCCACCGTTATTGCCGCCATTTGCGCCACAGTGGAAGGCCGTGATGCGGTGGCTCCTCGAGCGGACCTGACCCATGCCGGAAATTTTCTGTACATGCTCAGCGGTACAGAACCTACTCTCGAGCAGGCCAGACTGTTTGATATCGCGCTTGTTTTGCACGCGGACCACGGGATGAACGCCTCCACCTTTACCGCGCTGGCTACCGCGTCTACGCTGTCAGACCTGTACAGCGCCGTTACCAGCGCGATTGGTGCGCTTAAAGGGCCGCTGCACGGTGGGG
Source organism: Deinococcales bacterium (assembly GCA_014378225.1). Taxonomy (GTDB): domain Bacteria; phylum Deinococcota; class Deinococci; order Deinococcales; family Deinococcaceae; genus JACMOA01. Next base: position 855 of record JACMOA010000368.1, read on the forward strand.
CTAATGAAGCGGTGATGGACATGCTGGACGAAATTGGCACCTCGGATAGAGCGGTAGCTTTTGTCACTGACATGATGGACCGCAAAGAAAAAATTATGGGTGTAGGCCACCGGGTGTACAAGTTCTTTGACCCCAGAAGCCGGGTATTGCGTGACTACGCCGCTCTGGTAGCGGGCAAGCAGGGCAAGAGTCACTATTACCAGATTCTCGAGCAGGTAGAGGAAACCGTGGTGGCGCGGCTTTCTGGTAAGGGAATTTACCCCAACGTAGATTTTTACAGCGGTGTGGTGTACTCGGACCTGGGCATTAAGAAGGAATTCTTCACCCCTATTTTTGCACTGGCCCGCATTTCTGGCTGGACTGCCAGTGTGCTCGAGTATACCAAAGCCAACAAACTGTTGCGTCCCCTGGCGCTTTACACCGGGCAAAGCGACCAGCCACTCACCCCCATCGCAGAGCGTTAAGCGCTCGAGGGTCAGGCTATAGGGTCAAAAAAGCGTGCCTTTGGGTGCGCTTTTTTACTGTGGGCCTGGCTTGAGCCAAAAAAATACGCCCTCTCGAGGACGTTGATAAGTTTAGAATATCACCGTATACAATATGCGTCAAGATTATACATTGGCCTTGCTACGCTCGAGTGGAAGGAGGGGCGACTCCTACGGTTGTTCACCCCTCTCTATGACTTTTTTTGGCTAACTCTTTTACGGATGTAACCCCACAAACTCGAGGCCCAGCGTTTCCTCCCAGCCCTGCGCGATGTTGAGGCACTGAATGGCGTGGCCCGCTGTTCCCTTGACCAGATTGTCAATCGCGCTCATCACCACCACCCGCCCGGTGTCTACGTCAGTTTCAAAGCCAATGTCACAAAAATTGCTGCCGTCCAGCAGCTTGGGGTCTGGATAGCGGTGAATGCCCTTGCGAACCTTGACAATCCGAATAAACGGCTCTGAGTCGTACACCTCGCGGTAGGCGCTCCACACGTCGCGTTCACTGTACCCATCGGGAATCCACAGTTGCAGCGTGGTCAGAATGCCGCGAACGCTGGGGCTAGCAATGGCGGTCAGATGAATGGGAAAGTTTCCTGGCAGTTCCTGATTCACCTCGGCGGTGTGGCGGTGGCCAGTGGCCCCGTACACCCGGAAGCTGCCCGTCCGCTCCGGGTGGTGGCTTGCCGCGCTCGAGGATGCACCCGCCGCGCTCGAGCCAACCAATCCGGTGGCGAGGATGTCACGCGGATATGGCACGCCCAGTTTGAGCAGCGGGTAGAGCGCCAGGATAATGCTGGTGGCAAAACATCCGGCACAGGCGATGCGCCGTGCGCCGCGCAACTCCTCGCGGTGCAGCTCTGGATTTCCATATACAAAGCCGGGTAAGAATTCTGGAGCCGGATGGTCCTCGCCGTAATACTTCTTGTACTCTTCCAGGTCCTTGATGCGGAAATCTGCTGACAGGTCAATAATGGTGTCCGCTAAACCCTCAAATTGAGAAAAGTTTTGGGCGGCGTTGCCGTGTGGAAGCGCCAAAACCAGCACATCGGTTGGCTCGAGTTCGGCCATCTTGCGAAACTTCAGGCTCGAGCGCCCACGCAAATTGGGGTGAAGGAAGGTGATGGGGTCTCCAGCGTTTCGCTCACTCGTGACCTGTGTCACCTCGAGCATGGGGTGGGACAGGGCTATGCGGAGAAATTCGCCGCCTGCGTACCCGGAGCCGCCCACAATAGCTACTTTTAGTTTATTCATCAAAAACCCCCGACCCAAAAATGTTGAAACCAATTTTACCCAGTTTGGTAGGGTTGCCCTCTAGAATTCGTCTAACATGGGCAGTTTTAGGTTTCAAACCAGCTCGAGTTCCACATTCGCGCCCGCACTTTGCGCCAGCAAGCGTTCGAGCACCACAGGGCCGTGTTTCATCAGCAGAGAGAAGAAGTTCATTTCCCGTTCCTGCGGCTGGCCCAACGGAAGAAGGTGGCGCTCGAGTCGGTTGAACTGGCCCTCAGCTTCGTTTTCACGCACGTAGAGGGCGCGGCCCAGTTTCTGCTCGAGCCGACCTACCGTACTCTTGGCCTGACTCTGCGCCTTGAGAATCGGGTTTTCCAGCGTAGGGTCCAGCTTCCCAATCTGCTCGAGCATTTCTGCAAAAGACTCTTCAAACCGCTCGAGGTGAATCCTAAATTTCTCGGCGGTTCCAGAACGCTCGAGTAGAATCCGCTCCAGACTGCCTTTGGGGTCGGCCTGAAATTCGGCGGCGCTCAGGCCGTACTTTTTCAGGATGCGGGCTATCGGTGGCTCGAGCCACGTCACCTTGAGTCGAGGCCACAACAGCGGCTGCTCGAGGGCGTGCAGCCTGTACAGGCCCAGCAGTTGAGTGGCGTAGGCCAGCTCACCCGGACCCAGCACCACCGCAACTGTGGGCAGAACCGTATCTTGAATGACAGGCCGCAACCCCGCCGCTGGAGTAATTCGGCGCGGGTCGGTTTCGAGAATGGCCTCGAGTTCTTCTTTTGAATA
>JACMOA010000369.1 GCA_014378225.1 Deinococcales bacterium
AACCAGCTCGCCGCTGTAAAAGACGGGCAGCTCCACGCTCTCGAGACCGATTCCCTCGAGTCCCCGGCCCCCCTCGCCCCGTGGCAACTGGTGCTGATAGGCCAGCAGCAAATCGGCGTGCTCACGGGCCTCGAGTGCGGCCAGCTCGCCTTCTCTGGCCCGGTCCAAATCTCCAATCTGATTTTTGAGCAGGTTGAGGCGCTTCTCGAGCGGTTCCCGCAAAGCCTTACGCAAGGAGAGTTCTTTTTCACCCCTCGAGACTTCCCGCGCCTGCTCGGATAGCGTTCCAGCACTCAGTGAAGGGTCTTTCACCAGCGACTCAAGCGCACTTGCCACCTTCACCGGGTCAAACGTTTTGTCTTTGAGGCCCACACCTGCCCTGTGCGCCAGCTCGAGGCTTAAAGTCGGTCCCAGGCCGTCTATTCGAGTATGCCACTTCTCGAGCGGGGTTCCACTTAGGGCGCTTAGTTCGAGCGCAGAAACATGGCGCGGGTCCAGCTTGTCGTAGGGCGGCGGTGGCACGTAGAGGCCACCCGTTCGCACGGTGCGAAAACGGTTGCGACCCGTGGCTACTTCCCTGGCAACCGTGACAATTCGGCCTGTCCAGCCGCTGCCATCGGGCAAGGCTTCGGATGGGGAATCCTCGAGCGCAATCACGTTGGCGTTTCGTCCGGTCAGCTCAAAAATCAGGCGCAGCTTTGGTACGTCCACAAAGCCACTTTCGCCGGAGAACTCGAGCATCACTACCCGGTCCAATTTGAGTTGCACCACTCGAGTCAGCGTTCCTTTGGCACGCCCACTCAGAAAGCGCTGAAAGGCGTTGAAAGGGTCGCCGCGCAACTTTCCACGCTCGAGGTAGAGGGCGGGCGTAGGCGGGCGGTAGTGCAGCACCAGATTGCCCAGGCCCTCGAGCAGCACCGCCGAGGTGGTTTCACTGGGAAAGACCCAGCCCCCAGCGCGAGCGGGGAGTCCCGCGCCTATGTCCTCGAGCACTTTGGCGATGAATAAACCTTCCATGATTTGATTCTCCGATTTGTTTGAGTTTTGAGTGGTGAGCTAGAGGGACTCGAGCGCGGTTTTCAACTTGGGCGAAAATGTATGTAGAAAGCTAAGGGCGCGTTCTGGTGCGCCCTTTGTTGGTTTTCTCGAATTTTTTCCTCGAGCGCAAAGCCCAGTTTAAAGCATTGGCTCGAGGGTGCAAATACGCCACTTAGCGCAGCAGCTTGTAAAGGCGCTCATACGCCGCCGGGTCGTAGGCGTTGCCCAGTTTATAGCCGCCCACATACACGGTGGGCGTGCCGCGAATGCCAAGCCGTCCCGCTGCCTCGAGCGCCGCGTCCACCACACTTTTGTATTTGCGGCTCAAGAAGCACGCACTGAACTGGCGGGTGTTGAGCTTCACCTTTTTGGCTAGTTCGTTGAAAATCCCGCTGGGATCCTTCAGGGACATCCAGGAGCGGTCCACAAACAGCGCCTCGTGATATTCCCAGAATTTCTTTTGCTCCGCTGCACACTCGCTTGCTTCAGCAGAGGGGCGAGCGTTGGGGTGAATCTGCTCGAGCGGAACGTGATGAAACTCGAGCCGCACGTCTCTCGGCAATTTTCGGGCGTAGGCCATCAAGAATTCTCCCTCGAGCTTCTGGCAGTACGGACACTGAAAATCGCTGTAAACCCGAATGACGATGGGCGCATCCACTTTGCCTTTTATCAGATTGACCTTACGAAAAACGGACTCGGGAATCTGGGTCAGGGCCACGTTCAGGTTCAGAATGTCCATTTGCTTGTAAAAACTCAGGGTGTATTCTTCGGCGTTGACATTGAGCGGTTTGGCAGCAGTGGCGGCCTCGAGCGGGGCGTTGTTTTGTTTGAGGAAGCCCACCAGTGGTTCGGCAAAATCGTACCCGGTCAGTGCATTGAGCAGCTTGCCCATCTGCACGGTGTCGCTGGCGGCCAGTTTGACCGTAGCGGCTTTGAGCAGGTCTCCTTTACGCTCGAGGGTGAGGGTAGCGCTCCCGTTTGAGAGGGTGTTGCCCTCGAGCGTAAAGCCTTGCAGGGCGGGCTGGGCCACGAGGGTGCTGACGGGCTGGGCAATCTGTGCGGACGCGTTCGAGACCAACAGGGTGAGGACTAGTAAAGGGTGGAGACGCATACGGATAGTGTACGGCTTTGGAGACTTTCTCGAGTCCCTCGAGCGCAATGGTTCCGAATCTCCCCTCAGCCATACTGTATACTCATCTGCATATTTACTCAATCTTGTTTTGGGAGAATGCGTGCTCAGTAAAGAACAGCGTCAAAAGCTTATTCAGGACATCATTGCTCGAGAACCTATCGGCACTCAGTCCGAACTGGTAGGGCGTCTGCAAGCTCAGGGCGTGCAGGTCACGCAGGCCACCGTCTCGAGGGACGTGAGCGAACTGCGTCTGGTGCGGCTGCCCATCGGGCGGGGACGGCACCGTTATGCGCTCTCTCAAGTCTCGAGCGAAGTAGATGTAATGGACGAGCTGGGCCGATTGTTTCGTACCCTGGTGCGCGACCTGGACAGAGCTGAAAACCTTATCATCATCAAAACGGTGGACGGCCACGCCATCGGCATTGCGTACTTGCTGGACAAATTGCGCCGCGACGATTTGGTGGGAACCCTGGCCGGACAGGACACCATCTTCATAGCGGCGCGGACCACGCTCGAGGCAGAAGGTCTGCTCGAGGAGTTGAGTTCACTTTCGTTAGTGTGAAGGGGTTATCAGTTTAGAACCTCATTACCCAGAATCTTCTTGGCTGAAAACTGATACCTGAAAACCGATAACCTTCCCCTCCCACCCTCAAAACCTGTACGCTATTGCCTGCATGTGGGACTTCGTATTGTCAACTTTCTTAACCCTGCTGGTGGTCATGGACCCGATAGGTCTGGCTCCGGTGTTCATAGGTCTGGCTAAAGACCGCCCTCGAGCGGAAAAAAACCGGATTGCGCTCAAGGCTACGCTGGTGGCGGGCGGCATTGTGTTGATGTTTTTGCTGGTGGGTCAGCAACTGATTACCCGTTTGGGCATCTCGCTCGAGGCGTTCCGAGTGGCAGGTGGAGCACTTCTATTTTTGATTGCGCTGGACATGGTTTTTGCAAGGGAATCCACTGCCAAAGAGAACGAGGATGAGAAAAAAGAAGCGGAGCACCGCCAAGACATCAGCGTGTTTCCGCTGGCTATTCCCCTCATTGCTGGACCCGGAACCCTGGCTAGCGTGATGATTCTCTCGAGCGAACACCGGGGTTTCCCCATTGATTTGCTGGCGATGGGCGGGGTGATTGCCTTTGTACTGCTGCTGTGTTATC
>JACMOA010000037.1 GCA_014378225.1 Deinococcales bacterium
CCCAGACCGAGCGCATCCGCTCCCTCACTCACTTCCATTGGTGGCCCCACACCACTATACGGATTTAATCGGAATCCGTATAAGTCCTCTCGCAGCGCCGTGTTCGAGAGTTCCTTCAGCGTCTGTACGTGCTGCTCGAGCGCCGCAACTCTTCCGTGCAGAGAGGTTTGGTCTGGGGTTAAAGCCACTACGGTGAGACGGCCCTCGAGTTCGAGACCGGCCTGGGGAGGAGGTCCTCCTCGCGCGGCCCAGAATGCGTCCATCACCGGAAAAAATGCATTCTCGAGCTGCTGAGGGCGGGTGAGAAAACTGCGGCGGGCTAAATCGTTAAGGGCGGATAGGGCCTCGAGTTCATGTTCATCCACAAATGTGCTTGCGACAGCCCTCCAAAGGGTCTCGGGGTTGTATTTCGAGCCATCCTGGAGCCAATGGGAAAAGGTCGCCACCGAGAATTTGGAGATTTCGGGCTGCAAGCTCAGATTGAGCAAAATGCTGTGCTCACGCGCTATTTCAGGCTCCCGTCCCCGGTATGGCCCCATATGTGGGTCAAAACGCATCTCGAGGTCGTTAACTGGGTAGTTGTCCCACACGGTTACGGGCCGCTTTAGCACCTTTGAAACCGCCTGCAGATGCTCGAGGGTAATGGTTTTTGAACACACCTCTGGTCCGGTCCAACACACCCCCACCTCCGTAGGGAGTGCCATTCCCAGTTCGCGCAGGTAAGAGCTGTCTCCGTGTCCACAGTATTCGGTGGGAGTGAACAGTAGGCCACCCGGCGCGTGTGGCAGAAGCTCAGTACACAGCCACGCCTGAGCCCGGGCCAGACTCGAGAAGCTCTCTCCATCTTCAGGATAGTAAAAGCTGTCTGGCATGTCGTCCAGCAGCAGCATAAAACTTCCGACGCCTATGGCGTTGAACCGCGCCATCCCGGTTTTCAGCCGCTCGAGGTCCTCACTTTTAGAGTATCCAAAGTGTAGGGGGCTTAAACCCATCATCAAGCGAAGGCCCAGCGTCCCGGCATGAGCGCTCAGTCGCTCGAACTGTGCCAAGAAGGCAGGGGGATACGGTTCCCGCCAGCGGTCCCGGTGCAGCGGGTCACTCTTGGGCGCGTAAACATAGGTATCGAGGCCCTGAGCCGCCAGAAACTCGAGCCAATTATGGCGCTGGGCAAAGGTGTAAGGTGTGCCGTAAAACCCCTCGAGCGCACCATAAAGTGGAGTGTTTTGGGTCATAACGATTCTTTAATACTCTAGGCGAAAACAAGTCTCGCAGGCAAAATTGTTTTGTTCGAGCGCAACCTTAATCGTTGTAGGTTTGTAACCCCTTCAAATCTTTCCCATCAAAGTGTCATTGTTTTCCAAAACCACTCATGATACCATCGAAAAAGTCCACTCTTTTCGTATAAACGACTGCTCAACGGTTAGCCCTAGTCTCCTCGGCTCGGGGGGAAGGATTATCTCATGGGTAGGCGTTCCGAGGTTTACCATGAAGAAACCGGTTACACTCGCCTTCGCCCTGCTCACCGCCGCCCTCTCGAGCGCCAGTTTCGCCCAAGACGCTAAGAATACTTACACTGTGGTCCGCTCGAGCCAGTGGGGATCCAACAACCTCAACCCCTTCCTGCCGGGAGACCAGCACCTGCTGCCCACCAATTCCGCCATTTACGAGTCCCTGTTTTATGTCAATAGTCTCAACGGTAAGGTGGATAACGTATTAGGCACCGCATATAAGTGGAGTGCAGATAATAAGTCGCTGACCCTGACTACGCGGGGTGGGGTCAAATGGACCGATGGTGAAGCATTTGACTCGAGCGATGTCGTCTTCACCTACAACTACTTGAAGCAGTTTCCGGCCCTGGACACCAACGGCATCTGGAAAATGGACTCTCGAGCATTAAGACCAGCGGACCCAATACCGTGATGTTCACCTTCTCAGAGCCTAACACCCCCATCTTTTTCCTGCTTTCAAGTGTACCCATCGTGCCTGAGCACCTGTGGAAAGAGGTCAAGGAACCCCTTACCTTTACCAATCCAAAGCCGGTAGCCACCGGTCCTTTCACCTTTGACAGTTACAGCCAGCAGGCGCTGCGGGTACTGAAAAACCCCAACTACTGGATGAAAGGCCAGCCTTATGTAGACGCTGTGGTGTGGCTGGCTACGTCCAGCAATGATGCGGCCCTGCTCAAATTGATGAACGGTGAGGCCGATTTTGGCTATGTAGGCATCACTGACCCCAAGGGTGGATTTGCGGCAAAGAGCAGCAATAACGTGTATTGGTGGCCAGTTAATAACAGTAACATTCTGTATTTGAATAACACCAAAGCACCTTTTAGTGACGTGGCTTTCCGAAAAGCGCTAGCCAAAGCTATTGATACCAACATGGTGGCCGAAAAAGCTTATGCAGGCGTGGTCAAAGCAGCCGACTCGAGCGCAGTTATTCCAGCACAACAAGCGCAGTGGCTGCCCGCCAGTGCCAAGAGTATGTCGGTCAAGTTCGATGCTAAAGCTGCCGACGCAGCCCTCACCGCAGCGGGTTACAAAAAGAACTCGAGTGGACAGCGTTTGGGCAAAAATGGGCAGCAGTTGCCTAGCTTCAAGATTCTGGTGGGCGCGGGTTGGACCGATTTCATCACCATGGCTCAGGTGATTAGCGAAAACCTCAAAACGGTGGGCATTAACACCAGCATTGACCAGCAAACCTGGAGCAGTTACTCCGGGGGTCTGCAATCTGCGACCTACGATATGGGCATTTCCTGGGGTTGGGGCAACGGTCCTTCACCGTACTATCTGTTTTACGGCTCTTTTTCACCCAGCCAGAGCGCTCCGGTGGGCAAGACTGCACCCTCTAACCTGACCCGCTACACCAACGCCACCGTGACCAAAGCGCTGCAAACCTTCCGCTCCTCGAGCAGCCCTGCCACCCAGAAAAAGGCCATCGCCACCATCGTGACCCAGGTGATGAAGGACCAGCCGTGGATTCCACTTACTGACCGTTCCCAGTTCGCGCTGTTCAACACCAGTAAATTTACCGGAATGCCCAGCGAAGCCAATCCTTACAACGACGGTAGCCCAGATGATACCAATGGGGCGCGGCTGATGTACTTGAACGTCAAGGCGAAGTAAAAGAGCGCCTCTGGCGCGGGTAATTAGTAGTTGGTTCTTGGTTGGTTTGATGTTGGGCGCTCTAGAACAGACCAACCAAAAACCAATGACCCACGAG
>JACMOA010000370.1 GCA_014378225.1 Deinococcales bacterium
GCTGCGCGAGGACCAACTGCACGGGATAGCCCCACCCGAGGCGCACGATTGGATTTATAGCCGCACAAAGGGCCATCCGCAGTTTGCCCTCGAGTATGTGCGCTACCTGACCCGGCAGGGGTTTTTGTGGTCCGACGGCAAGCGCTGGCACTAGCAGGTTCCGCCGAAGGGTTTTCTACCGGTCACCGTCGAGGCGCTGGTGGGTCAGCTCATCCACAACCCCAGTTTTGAGGCAGAAACGTTGCGGGCGCTCGAGTCGCTCACCCTGCTGCCCGAGCGACTGCCGCCAGAAGTAAGAACGAATCTTTGGGCGCAGATGGCAGACCTGGACTCAAACGCGCTCGAGCGAACACGGTGCTCGAGGGGGCTGGACTACTAATCGAAGGTAGGATGGAGGGCTTCCGAACAACACCGCGTGCTGGGAAATCTCAAAGATGCCCAACGCATAGCGCTTGAGCTGAACCGGATAAAAGGCGACCTCGAAGCGGCCAGAACACGCTGGATTTGGTTTCAGGAGGTGGGACACTTGGCGCTGGCTTTGAGAGCGGTGCGTTACTTTCCTGCGCTCGAGGCCCCGACGTTAGAGAAAACTTTGTCGCAGCCAGCCAACCAGAATAGCCAACACAGCCAACCCCTGGCGCGTCTGAAGGTACTCGGCCCGATTCAACTCGAGCGCGAAGGTCAGAGTGTTCACTACCGGGGCCATAAGCGGACTGAACTGCTGGCCTACCTGCTCGAGCGCCGTATTGCTGGACATCAGGGGGCTGATTCCCTCGAGCTATTGGACACCCTTTATCCCGACGTTTCCGAGGACGAAGGCAAGCGCACCTTAAAGCAGCAAATCTATCTGATTCGCGGCAACCTGGGCCGCTCGAGCATTTTGAGCACCCCCGGCGGGTACGCGCTGGGTGCAGTCTCGAGCGACGCAGAGGAGTTTCTGGCAGGCGGGGAAAGTGCGCTGTGGCGCGGCCCTTATCTCGAGGGTCTAGGGAACGGCTGGATTGGAGGCGTTAAAGACGCGCTCTTTTTGGCGCTCAAAACTCAACTGGAAAGTCCGCTCGAGCGCCAAAAAGCGCCCTGTCTGTCGCTGGCTCGTTCCCTGTGTGGGATGGAACCCTACGACCTGAACGCTTTAAAAGTGGCGCTGCGGGCGCTGCTCAAGGGTGCAGGAACACCTGCTGCCCACACCTTTTACCTCGAGCGCCGTACTCTTTTTGTTGAGGTAGGTGAGGAGTTGCCCGTGTCTTTCGAGGAATTTCTCGAGTTTATCCCTCTGCAACCTTGAAACCCACTTGCAAGTTCTGAGTCTTGAGCCAGGAATACTCCAGGCCACAGCGCACACAAAAACGAAAATAAGGCGACTTGATGGGGGTCTGGCACTTGGGGCAACGCTCGAGCAGTTTTTGTCCATCATTAGCGCAAAAATGCTCACCCGAGTGTACAGGCACGGCACGGAAGCAGCGAGGACACAGGCGGTAAAGGGTCTCCTTCATACGGATTCATCTTGCAAGGCGTGCGGTCAAAAGTAGGTCAAAAAGCCCGCACTCGAGGGTCGAGCGTCCGTGGTTCAAACTTGTGAAATCTTATTTGTAGTGTTTGCTTGTGAATAATGATGATTTATCCTCAAGGAGTTGTGTTCGTCTGAGGTCTGAGGTCTCCCCTTCCCCACTCTCGAGCCAAACTTCCCATTTCCCCCGTGCTATACTCGCTCGCATGGAAAAACGGATGGAAAAGGTGTGGGCCGCGCTCGAAACGGCTCAGCTCGACTCACTTTGGGTCACGACCCCTGAGAATGTACGTTACCTGAGCGGGTTTACGGCACCCGAAGACGCTCGAGTTCTTTTGCAGGGTGGAAAGGCCACGCTGTTCACTGATAGCCGCTACATCGTGCAGGCTGAGGAGGAATCTCCCCTTCCCGCGTTTATCTGGCGGCAAGGCGACGAGTGGAAAGCTGAACTGAAACGGCGGCTCGAGGGCGTTATGGTCGGATTTGAGGCTTCAAATCTGACGGTGGCGGCGCTCGAGGAGTTAAAAGAGTTGGGGGGCCTAAATTGGACCTCGAGCAAAGGAACTCTCGAGGCGGTACGGAGGGTTAAAACCCCCGATGAGGTTTCCAAAATGCGGCGCGCCGCGCAGCTCACCGACGCCGTTCTGGCCGAGGTTTTGCCCATGCTGGTTCCTGGAACCCGCGAGAAGGATGTGGCGCTCGAGCTGGAATTCCGAATGCGGCGGGCCGGAGCAGACGGAGCGGCGTTTGAGATTATTGTGGCTTCAGGGCCGCGCAGCGCTATGCCGCACGGAACCGCCAGTTCCCGGCAGCTCGAGGATGGAGATTTGGTCACCATTGATTTGGGGGCAAAGCTGGAGGGCTATCACTCCGACATGACCCGCGCTTACCCGGTAGGCGAGGTCAGTTTAGAGCTGAAACGGCTTTACCGGGCGGTGAAGGAAGCCAAACGTTTGGCGCTCGAGTCAGCACGGGCAGGCGTGGGCTGTAAGTCGCTGGATGCGGTGGCAAGGGATTACTTGACGCTCGAGGGGTACGGTCAAGCGTTCGCGCACTCGCTGGGACATGGGGTGGGACTGGCGGTTCACGAAGCGCCCAGATTGTCGTTCAGGTCCCCCGATGATGAGGTA
>JACMOA010000371.1 GCA_014378225.1 Deinococcales bacterium
AAGGGAAGGTGGCGGTTTCCGTCCCCGTGAAGACCGCCCGCGTGAAGGTGGTTTTCAGGGCCGCAGCGAGGGTGGATTTCGTCCGCGCGAAGACCGCCCCAGAGAGGACCGTCCCCGTGAAGGTGGAGGCTTCCGTCCCGGCGGCAGTGACCGTCCCCGTGAAGACCGTCCTAGAGGGGGTGGATTTGGTGCGAGGGAAGGTGGCGGTTTCCGTCCGAGGGAAGGTGGAAGTGACCGTCCCCGCGAAGGTGGCTTCCGTCCTGGTGGGGGCAGTGACCGTCCGCGTGAAAGTGGCCCCAGGGAAGGTGGCTTTCAGGGCCGCAGCGAAGTGGGTTTCCGCCCGCGTGGACGCAGTGGCCGCCCCAGAGGGGGCGGCTTCCGTCCGGGCGGCAATGACCGACCCCGTGAAGACCGCCCCTCGAGAGAAGGCCGCAGCACTGGCCCCAGCGCGTTTACGCCCCGTCCTCGTAAAGACCGGGGATATTAGATTAGGCGTAGGCGCTCGAGTGAGCTGCTTTGCCTGGACAATGAACAATTAGCGATTAGCTGAAAGATTTACGAGGGTTGTTTTTTGGTTTTCAAAGGCTTGTGAAGCTACAGAGACAAAGTGAATGACCCGGTAGTATTGAGCCGCCTCGAGAGGGGCGGTTTTTTTAATCTATCCCGCTCGAGAGGCAAACGCTCGAGTATAAACGGCTAATTGCTAATTGTTCAATGCTAAAATTCCATGACCCAACCCAAATTCTTCCCCACAAACGGGCATTTAATGCTCTGTCAGAACACAAACTGCTTGCAGCGCGGCGCGGGCTTTTTGCACCAATCTTTGACCTCAGCCCTCGAGCGGGAACATTTGATCTACTACAGAGCGGGCGGAACCCTGCGCTACACCCCGTCTGGCTGTTTGGGCGCCTGCTCGAGCGGTCCTATTCTGGCCTGCTACCGAGAGAAGGACGGCCTGCTCGAGCAGGGTTGGTACTACGGGGTCACGCTTCCTCTGGCGCTCGAGGTGGCAAGGGCAGTGCAGGAGAAGGGGGATTTACCGCTGGGGGGACGGTTTGATTTGCTCGAGTGAGGAAAGAGTGATGAGCTAAAAACGGGTGGGAATTTACAGACGACAGACTTCAGAAACATATAAAGTCTGAAATCTGACTTCTATAGGTCTATCCAAAATTCATACGTCCCACCCCGCGCTCGAGTACCCTGGTTTCTCGTGGGAGCCAAGTTTGATTTAGCCTTACCCGTCCTGACTTTTGCGCTGCTGGCTCTGGGCTTGGTAGCCGTCAGCAGTGTAGCCTCGAGCGGCGAGTTTCAGCGTCAGCTTCTGGGACTTGGGCTGGCGGTTATTCCGCTGACCCTAGTGTGGTGGTTGGGCCGAGACCGCCTGTTCAAGTTCGCACCGCTGCTGTACACGGTGGCTCTAGGTTTGCAGTTGCTGACCCTGGTGATTGGGCGCGACATCAATGGGGCCAGAAACTGGCTAGTGCTGGGACCGCTGCAATTTCAACCGCTCGAGCTGCTAAAACTCGCCCTGATTCTGATGCTGGCCCGAACCCTGCGTGGAGGTTACAAAGGGCTGGGTTCTTACATCCCCATTTTGGCCCTGACCTTGCCTGTACTGCTGCTAGTGGGCCGTGAGGATTTGGGGGGCGCGTTGGTGCTCGCGGGAATTGTCGCTTGCATGATGCTGGTCTGGCGAATGCCGTTGGGACACTTCTTTTTGGGAATTTTGGTGGTCATCGTTGCCTTTCCCACGCTGGTCTATCCACGGCTCGAGGCATATCAACAAAGCCGCTTGACCATTTTTTTGGACCCCACTAAAGACCCCAGGGGACAGGGGTATCAACTTAATCAAAGCATCATCGCCATTGGGTCCGGCGGCATGATGGGCAAAGGCTACAAGCAGGGAACCCAGACCCAGAACAACTTTTTGCCCGCTGAACAAACCGATTTTATCTTCTCGAGCTTTGCCGAGGAGCAGGGCTTTGTGGGAGCTATCGTGCTGCTGATTTTGTTTGGGGCGCTGTTCTGGCGGCTGGCCTTTATGGCTGGAGAATCGCCGCTGCTGCGAGACCAGCTCATCTTCGCGGGTGTGATGGGGATGATTGGGGTTCAGGCCCTCGAGAACATCGGGGCCGCGCTTTCCCTGCTGCCACTCACCGGAATCACCCTGCCGCTGATTTCTTACGGCTCGAGTTCACTGGTTTCCACCCTGACCACTTTGGGTGTGGCTTATGTGGTTTACCGGGACCGTTACGAGGGGATGATTTGAGACATCAGAGTTCAGACTACAGAGTTCAGACATCAGAGGTAGGGCAGTAGCTTTTTCTGTCTTCTAACCCATCACCCGCTCGAGCAAATCCTCCAACCCTTCTCGAAAAGCCTCCCTGTCCACGTTCCATGCCTGAATGTGGTCCGCGTTGTGAACGCGCAGGTACGTGACCTCACCTGAGTGGAGTTCAGCAAATTTATCGCTCGAGGAAACTGGAACCACGGTGTCAATGTCTCCGTGAACCAGCAGAGTAGGCACGCCCAGCGGTGCTGGACTGACCGTATGGTTTATTTCGCGCAACGCCCAGCCGCTGCGCCACTCTGAAACTTTAGCCACTGCTCGAGCGGCGCGTTTTGAAAATTTGTAGCTGTCGGCGTGCATCTCGAGCACCGCGTTCCAGTCCAGTGCCGGACAGTCCAGTACCAGTGCCCGAATCAGTGGGGCGTATGGGGAGCGGCGCAGGGTGGTCAGGCACATGCCGCCGCCCATCGAAACGCCGTACAGTACAAAATCTTTAGCTCCGTGCTCGAGCGCGTATTCAAACGCAGCCTCGACATCTTTCCACTCATAGTGTCCGTGATGGTGCAGACCGTCCGGGCTGCGCGGCGCGGTTCCGTGGTTTCGGTAACTGGGAGCCAGCGCGGGCAGTCCCGCTTTGTGCAGGGTGGGCAGCGCGTGAACAAATTCCTGTGGCCCTCCGCTACGCCCGTGAATCAGGATAGCCCAGGTGCTAGGAGTCGCAATCCCAGGTGTGTGAGTTGCCGGAACGAACCACGCCGGAAGTTCGCCCAGTTCGCTCGAGAATTGAACCGTTTGATACGATAGACCGCACGTTCTGAGGGGGTTGTCCTCGAGCGCGTAAGGGCGCACCCGCACGGCAAGGCCGCGTTTGAGTTTGCCCAATACGGGTTTGAACCGCCGGGTCACAGTTTTCTCGGTCAGCTCGAGGATTCCTCCAATTAAGCCGTATCCCTGAGTCCACTCGAGCCGAAACTCTCCGGTGCGGGCGCTGAGCAGCGTGCGGGTCAAAGTCACGGTGTCTGCGCTATGCCCGAGCACCTTCAGAGCAAAAGGGCGGTCTACCGGGACAGCCCGCATAAAAGCTTCTGACCCCACCCACAAGCCCAAACCCAGCAGTAGGGGCGGGGCCAGCAAGGCGGCTCCAGCCAGCCCCCGTGTCCATCCTTTGGAAAGTGCTTTGTACTTCATTCGAGTATTGTGACCTCTTCTCGAGCGGAGAAAGGTGATTCAGTCTTGGTGAAAGGTCAATAGGAGTTTCGGGTCTTAAATTTTCGCTCGGCCTGGTAGGGGTAGCCGCGTGAGATTATCCCTACCACGGATTTTGTAGGGGCAATCTCACGCGGTTGCTCTTTTCATCGCTCTTTCTCGCCCCTCTCGAGCCGGAAACGTTGCACTTTGCCATACGTAAGCGTGCGCCACAGCCACTCCATCGGCCCCATCCGAAACTGTGATAGCCAGAGATGACTTAGCACGCACTGCACCGCGAAAAAGAGAGCGGTGTAAATCAGCCCTCGAGTGGGGGTAAACCAATCGGTCAAATCTAGGCCGTAAGAATAAAGAACCAACGTAAAACACAGCGATTGGGCCAGATAATTGCTCAACGCCATGCGTCCTGCCGCCTCGAGCCACTTTAAACGTCCGCCCCTAGCGTAGAAAAAGACCATTCCACATAAGTAAACCAGCGCAAGCGGAAAGCCAATGACCGAGTGTAAATCGTATCCGGTGTAATCGCCCCTGGTGAGTAGAAAAACGTGCAGCGCGTTAATTCCCAGGCCCAGCGGCAAAGCCCAGCCTAAAGTTGTGCGCCAGTAGTCCAGGTGCTCGAGCGGACGGATAATTTTGCCGCTGTCCACCAGGTGTTTACCGTATAGGAATACACCCATCAACCACGGTAGATAAAGCAGGATATTGCCCAGCAAAAAAGGAATCAGAGTCTCTGCTCGAGCGGATACAAATTCTGCGTAACCCTCGTTTTCTGGGGTCTTGGGAAACTCGAGCTGTGTGTTGGAAAAGGTATAAAAAAAGAAGAATCCTGCCCCCAGCGCGAAATACGGGCGATAATCTGGGCTTTGACTCCCTCTACTGACCAGCAATAGTGCGGTTCCGATGGCGGCGTAGATATGCAGCACATCGCCTTCCCAGATGAATAAGTAGTGCAGCACGCCAAAAATCAGCAGAATCAACAAGCGTCTCGAGTACACCCCAACTGCTCGAGACTCACTCAAACGTGTTTTTAAGCGCTCGAGCTGAAGTGCAAACCCCACCCCGAATAATAGTGAGAACAGCGAAATAAATTTGCCATACCCCAGAAATTGCTCGAGGTAAACGGTATTGCGCTCGAGTCCAGGTGAAAATTCGCTGGCATACAGACCCACGGTATTGTAAAAATTTATCCACAAAATTCCCAACAATGCCAGACCCCGCACCGCGTCAATCAGAGGCAGACGTTCGCTCGAGGGAAGGGGAGAGGGGTTTGAGGACACGGATTTGGTTTCGCTCGAGCTATAGAGTTTGGGGGGTGTTCCCGGCTTCCTTGAAGCAAACATCAAGCGCCCAGGGACGTTTTAGCGTTTAACGTTTGCTGCCAACAATAACCATTCATTTCAGTGAAAAGACTTACCTCACCCTTTTCTTGACCTCTTTGACAATTCCGAACCCTATGAAGTGCAGAATGTGTCAGGCACTACTCATAGTTGATTGCCACTTCCAAAAAAAGTCAAAAGATGTCTAGACTTTTAATTCTTGCTTTCTGGGTCCGCACTCACACCATCGGCCTGTCCACTCTGAATCATCAGTTCGCGGAACTCCGAAACAGCCCGCTGAACAGCCCGCATACAGCGCTCAAAGTAACCCTTGAAGTCGTCCAGGCTGTTCATAAAGCACTCGAGGGTGGCGGTGGTGTCTCCATCCCGAGTGTAAATTTTGACCACTTTGAAGCGCAAATTGATTTCGTTGGCGTTGTTCAGAACTCGCCCGCGCTCGTCCTCGTCCTCAATGCTCCAGAAGCGTGGGTACACAAGCTGAAAAAAAAGCTCGTCCTCGTCGGCTACCGAGATGTAATAATGTCCACCCTCGTGTTTAAACAGCACATCGCCGTCCTCGTCCACACTGGGTCGGTATCCTTCAGCGGTCAAAAAGTCCACGTATCGGTCTGCTAGGCTCACTTCCCCCCCCCTCGAGCGTTGCCCCAGAGACTTGACAGGTGGTAGGTAACTTCCCTCTTTAAGCGTATTAAAGCGGTTTGCTCGAGGAAGGAAGAAGGCTTTCCACCACGTTGTCAGAGCCTTCCAGGGGTTTGGCTGCATCTGAAGAGTAGTCTACTCGAGCGTGGCCCCTTGGCGCATCAGGTTGTTTTTTTAACGCTACTTGAGTGTATAAGACTCAAATCTTATATCTACCCTGTTGACACATGGGTGAGTGTGGGTATAATAGCGGATGGAGTAAGAGCGCTAGTAAGGCTCTTGCCACAATAGACTCACATTAGCTTTATGGAGGCAATATGCTGAAACCTTTAGGCGACAGGGTACTGGTTGAAATCGTGGAAGACGGCGAGCAAAAGACTGCGGGTGGACTCTTCGTTCCAGACACCGCTAAAGAAAAATCACAGCGCGGTAAAGTGGTTGCGGTAGGTACCGGAAAAATGCTGGACAACGGGACCCGTGTACCGCTCGAGGTAGGCGTGGGCGATACGGTTTACTTTGCCAAATACGGTGGCACTGAAGTGACGCTCGAGAGCAAGAATTACTCTTTGCTCAACGAGCGCGACATTCTAGCCATTGTTGAGTAACGTTGAATAATTGTTTTGAGTAATGAGTGTTGAGTAGTGAGTGGAAGAAAATCTTTTTCTCAAAACGCAAAACTTAAAACTCATCACATTTCCCACTAAGCATTCCCCTTTTTTACACTTTTCAAGAGGTAACACATCATGGCTAAACAGCTTGTATTTGACGAAACTGCCCGTCGCGCCCTCGAGCGTGGAGTGAACGCCGTGGCTAACGCGGTTAAAGTGACCCTTGGCCCACGCGGTCGCAACGTGGTCATCGAGAAAAAATTTGGTAGCCCAGTCATTACCAAAGACGGCGTGACTGTGGCCAAAGAAGTTGAACTCGAGGACAAACTAGAGAACATTGGCGCTCAACTTCTCAAAGAAGTGGCGTCCAAGACTAACGACATCACCGGAGACGGCACCACCACCGCCACCGTGTTGGGTCAGGCTGTGGTTAAAGAGGGCCTCCGTAACGTGGCCGCTGGAGCCAACCCTCTGGCCCTCAAGCGCGGCATTGATAAAGCTGTTCTGGTGGCGCTCGAGGAAATCAAGAAGCTTAGCGTAGCCGTTGAGGACAGCAAAGCTATTGAGGAAGTGGCCGGAATTTCCGCCAACGACCCCGAAATCGGCAAAGAGATTGCCCGCGCTATGGACAAAGTGGGCAAGGAAGGCGTCATCACGGTTGAGGAAAGCAAAACCCTCAATACCGAACTCGACGTAGTGGAAGGTATGCAGTTTGACAAAGGCTACCTGAGTGCGTACTTCATCACCAGCACCGAGACCATGGAAGTTGTGCTCGAGGACGCTTTTATTCTCATCAACGAGAAGAAAGTGGTGGTGCTCAAGGAACTCTTGCCTGTGCTCGAGAAAGTGGCCCAGACCGGACGCCCCTTACTCATCATCGCTGAAGATGTGGAAGGCGAGGCCCTGGCGACCCTGGTGGTCAACAAGCTGCGCGGAACCCTCAACATCGCTGCGGTCAAGGCTCCTGGTTTTGGAGACCGCCGCAAAGAA
This sequence comes from Deinococcales bacterium, assembly GCA_014378225.1. Lineage (GTDB taxonomy): Bacteria > Deinococcota > Deinococci > Deinococcales > Deinococcaceae > JACMOA01. The sequence continues at coordinate 7,071 of JACMOA010000371.1, forward strand.
ATGCTGCGCGACATTGCCGCCGTTACCGGTGGACAGCTCATCACCGAAGACCTCGGTTACAAGCTCGAGAACGTGACCCTGGACATGCTGGGCCGCGCCAAGCGGATTCGCATTGACAAGGACAACACCACGATTATTGACGGCTACGGCAAGCCCGAAGAAATCGAGGCACGGGTGGGCGCAATCAAGAACGAACTGGATAACACCGATTCGGACTATGCCAAAGAGAAGCTGCAAGAGCGTCTCGCCAAACTATCCGGCGGTGTTGCCGTCATCCGGGTCGGTGCTGCCACCGAGACCGGACTCAAAGAGAAAAAGCACCGCTACGAGGACGCGCTCTCAACCGCCCGTTCTGCCGTAGAGGA
>JACMOA010000372.1 GCA_014378225.1 Deinococcales bacterium
AACGGGGCAGCGTCCGAGTGCTCAAGGCTAGCCGCTAGCCCCTCCAACGGCGCTCGAGTTCCCGTGAGATAAAGTTTCCCAGGATGAGGCGCAGTGGGAATCTGCAAATCGTCCTCTTCGGGTGCAAACTCGAGCAGGGTGTCTTCGGGATTCATGGTTTGTTTGGGGTCCAGCTCGAGAGTGGGCGTTTCCGGCTGCATTCCCGCTTTTAGAGCGCTCGAGGCACTTGGACTGGTGGGCAGAGCCTGACCAGAAGGCGATCTGTTCTCAGGTTTATTGTCAGAATCACTCATTGCTCAATCCACCATAAAAACGAGGACCATATTTCCGAAGGCGATTTCGTCGCCCGCACCTAGTGGCATAGGTGTTTGCAGACGGGGCGAAAACCCTGCTTCGGCGGCCTTTTTAACGAACACTCCGTTGGTGGACCCCAGGTCACGCACCTTCCAGACGCCGTCCTCAAAGTAAATTTCGGCGTGGCGGCGCGAAATGTGCTCGGCTCCGGGAAGGCTCGAGACGTCCAGTTCCACGGGTCCGGTGGAGGGGTCAAAGCGGCCTACCACTAGGTTTGTTCCCATCAGTGGCAAAGTTTCTCCGGTGAGTGCGCCAAACTTCTTGACTCCAAGCTTTGCCGGAGTAGGCGTGCTAGAACTTGCAGCGCTCGAGTCAGGTGTGCTAGCGGACATGTCCGCTGGGACCGGGATAATAGGCAATACGGGCGCGGCCTGCTCGAGGGTAGCGCTTGAAACCGGAGCGTCTGGCATCTCGCCCCCCATGCTCGAGGGTTGCGTCTTGGACAGAACGGCACTTTCCGGGCCTGTTCGCGCTGTGGGGTCAACGTCCTGGGCCGGAACGGGTTCGGATTGCACGCTCGAGACGGTTCCAGTAGCGGCGGCCTCGCTCATGGCTTCTTTGACGACCTCCGGCTCCACTACAGCAGGCTCGAGCGGAGGAGTTTCCAAAACAGGGGCCTCGAGCGGGGGCATCTCGAGCGGGGGCATCTCGAGCGGGGTGTTCACCGTGGCCTCTGAAGGCGTTGGGTTGATGCTCGAGTCGGTGAGGGGTTCATTCACCACCGCACTTTCTGTAGCCGCCGGAACCGCCGCCATGATGGGTTCTTCCACCATCGCCGCCACCTTGCCGCCCACCGACTCCACAGGGGTCTGGGTTGCACTCTCGAGCACATCTGCTGTGGCAGGAGCGCTCGAGGGTTCACTCGAGGCCGGAGTGGCCGGGTCCGAGGCATAAGGCACAGTAGCCGGAGCAGCAGCCACCGCAGGCGTGCTCTTTTTGAGTTCTACACCGCAGTTTTCGCAATATTGAAGTCCATCAGGGTTTACATGTCCACACACGTCGCAGGTCATCATGTCTGCCTCCTTGAAATCGTTCCTCGTTCTGTTCTTCTAGAATACGTCAGTTTACCCACAAGGTTGCAGCAAGTCAGGCTTAATCCAGCCTTTTCCAACTTGCTCGAGCACAAAACCACCCCAAACCCAAAAAGAGGCCCTCGAGCACAAACTCGAGGGCCTCTTTTCAACTCAAAACTCAAAACCCATCACTCAAAATCTCTACAAAACATCATCCCGAATACACGCCTTAAAGTGTCCTGGTGCAACCTCTCGCAGCTCGGGAATCACTTTTGCACAGTCCTCGAGCGCGTAACGGCAGCGAGTCCGAAACACACAGCCAGAAGGCGGATTTATGGGGCTGGGAATATCGCCCTGCAAGATAATGCGGTCTCGCTTGACGGTAGGGTCCGCAATCGGGGCCGCACTCAGCAGCGCCTCGGTATAGGGGTGCTTGGGGTTGAGGTACAGCTCCTTTGCCGGGGCCACCTCCATGATGCGGCCCAGATACATCACAATCACCCGGTCACACAGGTACTCAACCACGCTCAGGTCGTGGGCAATGAACAACATGGTCAGGCCCATTTCCTGCTGCAAATCCTGAATCAGGTTGACCACTTGCGCCTGAATGCTCACGTCCAGCGCCGAAACAGGTTCGTCAGCCACGATAAAGCTGGGGTCCACCGCGAGTGCGCGTGCGATGCCAATACGCTGCCGCTGTCCACCAGAAAACTCGTGCGGATAGCGCCGCATGGACTCGGGGCGCAGTCCCACCTTCTCGAGCAGTTGCCCGATGCGCTCGGTTTTAGCGTTGCCATGCGCCAGATTGTGAATGGTCAGCGCCTCACCAATGATGTCCGAAACGGTCATGCGGGGGTTTAGAGACGCAAAGGGGTCTTGAAAGATAATCTGCATCTGACGGCGATACTTACGCATGTCATTTTTGTTTAACTTAATGACATCCACGCCCTCGAACTTGACTTCCCCGCTCGAGGGTTCAATCAATCTCAAAAGCGAACGGCCCACAGTGGTTTTTCCGGAGCCAGATTCGCCCACCAGCCCCACCACTTCACCTTTGGCCACGGTAAAGGAAACATCGTCCACTGCCTTGACGTTGGCGACCACCCGGCTCAGCAGTCCGCCCCGAATGGGAAAGAACTTTTGTAGGTGGTTGACCTCGAGCATGACGCTGCCCTTTTCTCGAGCGCGGCTTTTTTCTAATGTGGTCTGTACAGGGTTAGAAGGAGCGGTCATGCCATCGCCTCGGTGCCAATTTCTTTCCAGCGGATACAGCGGCTGGTGTGTCCATTTCCGGTGTCCTCGAGCGGCGGAATAGACGTGTTGCAAGCGTCAAGCATATACTTGCAGCGCGGCGCAAAAGCGCACCCCGGCGGCAGGTTTAAGGGACTCGGTACGTTTCCAGGAATGGCCTCGAGCCGTTTGCGGCTTCCGCCATCCCTTGCGGCGTAATCTACCTTGGGGATGCTGTTGAGTAGGCCAATGGTGTAGGGGTGCTTGGGCTGCTTGAAAATTTCAACCACATCGCCTTCTTCCACCACGCGCCCGCCGTACATCACCACCACCCGGTCTGCCATCTCGGCCACCACGCCCAAGTTGTGGGTGATAAAGAGGATGCTCATGCCAATTTCTTTTTGCAGCTTTCGCATCAGGTCCAGAATCTGCGCCTGAATGGTCACGTCGAGCGCGGTAGTGGGTTCGTCGGCAATGAGGAGCGCGGGGTTACAGCTCAGGGCCATGGCAATCATCACCCGCTGGCGCATTCCGCCGGACAACTGATGTGGATATTCATTGACTCTTTTGCGTGCGGCAGGAATGCCCACCAGCTCGAGCATCTGCACCGCCACTTCCATCGAATCCTTACGGTTCTTGTTTTGGTGTAGTTGCACCGCCTCAGCAATCTGGTCTCCGATGGTGTACACCGGGTTGAGACTGGTCATTGGTTCCTGAAAAATCATGCTGATGTCATTTCCGCGAATTTTACGCATCTCGGCTTCTGGGATTTTGCTTAAATCTCGAGTCTTGCCGTCTTTGGCCTGAAACATCACCGTGCCTTCCACAATCTTGCCGGGAGGGGTGGGAATCAAGCGCATGATGCTGAGGCTGGACTGGCTTTTACCCGAGCCGGACTCTCCTACCACTGCCAGGGTTTTACCTTTCTGTATTTTGAACGTAACGCCGTCTACCGCCTTGACCACCCCGTCGTCGGTGAAAAAGTAGGTTTTTAGGCCGTCCACGCTCAGCAATGTGTCGCTTGCTGTTGCTGTGGTCATCCTTCTCCTTTGCTCAAGCCGCTCGAGCACCCCATAAAAGTGGCTCGAGCGGGCTTTTAGAACCTGTATCTTAGCATACCCAAATTCATGCGTGGCTCGAGGTTTGCGGGTTTTTGGAACGGGTTTCTCGAGGCATTATTTCTCGAGGACTTGATGCTCGAGGGTTATTGTCTACGGCGCGGGTCGAAAGCGTCGCGCAGGCCGTCGCCTACAAACTGCCACGCCAGTACCGTGATGGTAATCATAAATCCCGGAATCAGGGTCCAGGGCCGCGCCGTGATGGACTCAAAACCTGCCGCGTAAGTCTGACTGAGCATATTTCCCCAGGAAGAGTAGGGTTCGGTGATGCCTACCCCAATAAAGGACAGCGCACTTTCCTCGAGAATGTAGCCAGGAATCAGCAAACTTCCCACCACGATGATGAAACTGGCGGTGTTGGGCAGCAGGTGTTGCCCAATGATGCGTGAATCGCTTGCGCCTAGTGCCCTTGCAGCCTGCACATAGTCCTGCTCTTTAGCACTCATCAGTTGGCTCCGCACCACTCGAGCAATTCCACCCCAGCCAATGGTCGCCAGAATTCCGGTAATAATGAAGAAAATCAGGACGGGATTAATGTCTATGGGGAACAGTGCTCTCAGGGTGAGCAGTAAAAAAAGACCAGGAATGCTGGAGAGCACCTCTACAATTCGCATAATCAGAGTATCCAGCCAGCCCCCGAAGTATCCGGCAATCCCGCCCATGACCATCCCCAAAGCGATGGTAAGCAAAGCTGCGATGACCCCAATAGAGAGACTGATTTGGCTGCCATACATCAGGCGGCTGAAGTTATCCCGTCCAAAGTTGTCGGTTCCCAGCAAATAGATTTTGGCGGGTTCACTCACCGTAAAGAGATGCACATCCGTGGGCAGGAGGCCCAAAAAGCGGTAAGGCGTTTCTGAACGGCGGGAAAAGAACTCAAGGTAGCTTTTCTGAGTTTTATCCTCGGTGTATTCGTCGCGGAAAGTTTCCAGATTCTGCTTGCGCGTCACTGCATACACAAAGGGTCTCGAGAAATTTCCCTGTTCATCTGCCCAGTGAATCTTACTGGGGGGCGCCCAGCTCACCCGGTTTTCGGTGGAGTATTCGGTGAGGCCATACGGAGCAATGATTTGAGCGAACAGGGCCATAACAAACAAAATGCCCAGAATCCACACGCCAAACCGGGCCAGGGAATGTTTACGGAACTGAATCCAGACCACCTGCCACTGGGACAGGGAGTCTTTGGAAACTTTACGCTTATCAATTTTAACTTTGGGGGGGGTTGCAGCTTGGCTCATGATGGTTTCCTCGGATGTGCGGGTGTTACGTATTGCACAGCTCATTGCATAGCTAAGGCACACGTCGCGCACCCAAGAGTTCTCAGTTGTAACGAATACGGGGGTCTACGACAGCCAGCAGGATGTCCGAGATGATGTTGCCGACAATATAGAGTATCACGGACAATGCAGCCACCGAAACAAAGATATAAAGGTCCTTGGTGGACAGAACCTCGAGCAGTTTAGGAGTCAGTCCAGGCCAGCCGTAGGTTACTTCTACAAATCCTGCTCCTGAAATTACACCTGGAAGTAAACCTCCGATGCCTGCAACCAAAGGAAGCACCGCGTTGCGAAAAGCGTGCTTGTAAACCATCTTAGTTTGATTCAGCCCTTTGGCTTTGGCGGTGCGGATATAGTCTTGACTCAGCACCTCGAGCATCTGACCCCGGATAAAGCGGCTTTCGGAGCTGATGGAGCGCAGGGCAATCACAATGGCTGGGGGAAGTGCAAAAATGAACACATCAAGGATGTAGCGCCATCCCTCGGTGAAGTTGCCACTGCTTTTTCCACTGATTGGCACATCCCAACCATAGTTCTGGCGCAATGTGACCATCAAAAACATCACGAGAAGCATAAAAAAGAAAGAAGGAATACCCAGGCCAAAGTAGGACAGGATGGAAAACACCCGGTCTGGGAAGCTGTAGGGGCGCAGGGCCGCAAACACGCCCAGCGGAATGCCT
>JACMOA010000373.1 GCA_014378225.1 Deinococcales bacterium
CCCAGTACACCCTGATGATTTACGGTGGAACGGCGCTGCTCCTGGTGAGCCTGTTTCAATGGGCCGGAACCCCGGAATACAAGGTTCCAGTGCATCACGAACACCTCAGCCGATACAGCAATGGCAATCTGGGCATGATGTGGTTCATCGTGTCTGAAGTGGGTTTGTTTGCGGTGCTTATTTCCGGATACGTTTATCTGCGGCTCGCGGGGCTGGCTGTACCGCCGGTAGATCGCCCATTGCTTGCTCTGGCTGCGCTCAACACCCTGCTGTTGGTCAGCTCGAGCTTTGTGCTGCATTACGCTGAAAAGCACCTCGAGAAAGGGAGAGCTACCCGCTTTACGCTGGGCCTCTTTCTCACGCTGGCGCTGGGTTCCATTTTCTTCCTGTTCCAGATTTACGAGTTCACGCTGTTTGGCTCTGAAGTGGACTGGACTGGGAACCTGTGGGCTTCGGTCTTTCTGACTCTAGTGGGTTTGCACGGCCTACATATTGTGATTGGTGCAGTGGGTGTGGCCTTGCCGTATTACCAAATTCTGACCGGTAAGATTGACAAGCACAACCACGGCTCTATCGGGCCTGCCTCGCTGTACTGGCACTTGGTGGACATCGTGTGGATAGTGATTGTGGTGATTTTCTACATCTGGTAAACCCGCTTGAGCAGACCAAATTAAGCACTTAAAAACCCCCGCTCGAGTGCGGGGGTTTTTGGTTTTTGGCCCGCTCGAGCCGTCAACTCCGCAAAACTGCCACTTCCCTACCCTCGAGAATCAACAAATCCCCCGCCTTCAAAGTCACGCTCGAGCGCGGTTTTATCGGTTGTCCGTTTACTTGAAGGCCCTGGGTTAGAGACTCGAGCAGCAATCCTTCAGGAGCGGCTTTCAGGACCAGTAGACCTCCCGAATCATTCCCATTCAGCTTTAAACCGCTCGAGTCCAGATTCAAACTCATCACCGTTCCGCCCAGAGGATAGGCTCGAGCGTTGTCGTGCAGCGTCCAGCCCTCGAGCCGTGCTATGGATGTGGATAGGATGGGAGTTTGCACATTCGAGCCACTGCTTGGAACGCTACCCCGCATTTGAAATAGGAATTCTGTGTCGCCCAGCTTCAGACGGTCTCCGGGGTTCAAATCCACCGCTTTATGAATCGTTCCATTGACCTCGAGCGGCTCTCCATTCCAGCGCCACTTGCCCCTGCTCTGCTCGAGGGTTCCTGCCTTGAGCGCTAGAGCTTTTTCGTGGTACAGCCCAATGTCGTTGGCGTCCGAGCGTCCCACCGTGACCGCACTTTTGGCCAGAATGTACTCTTTGCCCTCGTAAGGTCCGGGGCCGATGCCGTACAGCCACGCACTTTTGAACACCTGCTGCGCCAACATCACCATCAGCCCGATGGCCGCGCCCAACACCGCAAATCCCAGCTCTCGAGCGAAGGCTCCACCCGCGCCTATTTCGGCTAGCGACTGAAAAAAAGCGCCGCCCAGCAGGCCACCCACCGCGCCACCCGCCGCACCGCGCAGGGCCAGCGTTCTCGAGCGGTCTGCCAGACCCAGAAACAGGCCCGCTCCTGCGCCCAGCAAAGC
>JACMOA010000374.1 GCA_014378225.1 Deinococcales bacterium
ATGAACAGTGTTAAAGCTTTCCTTCCGAACGACAACATGGGGGTTCAGAACTATCAGGACATGTCGGCTAGAGTGAGTTTTGGGCGGGCCTTTTCAACTCAAGTCTGGTGGTGAGCGTCACGGTGATTCTGGGTTTGCTGGTCAACTCGAGCTTTGCTTACGCGCTGGCCCGCCTGCGCTTTGCCGGACGAACCTTGTTGCTGGGACTGGTGGTGTCTCTTATTATCATCCCTTTTCAAGCCATCGCCATTCCCCTCTTACTAGTGGTCAATTCCTTGGGTTGGAACAACGGGGGCAACTACCCTACGCTCATTTTGCCTTTTGTGGGCAGCGCTTTTTCAATTTATCTGTTCTACCAGTTCTTTATTTCGCTTCCCAAAGAACTCGAGGAAGCCGCACAGGTGGATGGGGCGAGTAAACTCCGCATCTACTGGAGCATCGTCTTGCCGCTGTCTGGTCCAGTGTTTTCCACCGTGGCTATCCTGCAATTTCTGGGACTGTGGGGCAATCTATTGTGGCCCGTCCTCACCGTGCGCGGCGATGCCTACGCCACCTTACCTTACGTGATGCAGACTTTTTTTGGACAGGCACCGCGCCAGTGGGGCGATGTGATGGCTTTCGCGTCGCTGGCGACCCTGCCCACCCTGATTCTGTTTCTGGTGTTTCAGCGCTTTTTTGTGCGAAGCGTGGTGAGCAGTGGAGTCAAAGGGTAAAGCCAGAGTGCATTACGGCTAGATATTTGGTGGCTGACAAAACAAGCACGGTTGTGCGAACCCGCTCACTCGAGTGAACCTACAATAAAGGTTCCCCTCGAGCGAGTAAATTTTTTTCATCCCTATCATAATGTTCTTGTGTAACTTACTCAAGTTGTGAGCTATATTCTCGAGCTGCGCCAGCATGTGGGTTACCGTCCGCTTATCCGTGCCGGAAGCACAATTGTGTCGGTAAGCGCTCAGGGAGAAGTTTTACTCCAGCGGCGCTTGGATACGAGCGGCTGGGGAACGCTGGGCGGCGGTATGGAACTGGGCGAGAGCTTTGAGGACACCGCGAGGCGTGAACTGCTCGAGGAAGCGGGTTTGAGTGCGGGTAAGCTCGAGCTGTTGGGGCTTTGCTCGGGCGAGAACTCCATGTTTACCTATCCTAATGGACACCAGATTTACAACGCTGCGGCGCCTTTTTTGAGCCTCGAGTGGACCGGAGAACCCACAGTGAATGATTCCGAATCGCTCGAGCTGCGTTTTTTTGCGCTGGACCAATTGCCGGAGATAGCGGGTCCACCAGATAGAATGGCCCTCGAGCTGTTGAGGGCGAAATTTGGCGTATAGTTGCAAAAGAACTATCCAAAATTTCAGGTCTATCCGGTGATAAAGTGCTCGAGCTACAACGGGCACGGCGTTCCGTGAGCACCCCTTAAGACCCTTTTAAGACCCTCTTTAATACGCTTTGTTCAGAAGGAAACAGAGCGGCAAAGGGAGGTCAGGACGCAGAAACTACCCTCGAGCGACGGCAAATCATTAGTCTCTCAATTCATAGACCCAAACACACTTGAACAGGAGAATCCTATGACCCTTCACAATCTTTCTAAAATTGCCCTGACCCTCACCGCTGTCCTCACTTTCGCCGCTTGCAGCGACGCTCCTATCGTCAAACCCCCCGCCCTGCCCGCTAGCCCGCTCGAGTTCTTTCAAGCCAACGGCGCACCCGTTCAGGTCAAAACCATCAAGGTCGGGACGACCCCGGTCAAGGCCACTTTTGCTGGGGGTACGGCGCTCACCTTTGCCGTAGGCGCGGTGCAAGACGGCTCGGGAAATCCCTACAGCGGCGATGTGGTGCTCAGCGTGCGCGTGATTAGCACCAAAAGCAATATGGTGCTCAGCAACGTGCTGACCGTTTCTAACGAGTCCCCACTGGTTTCGGGGGGAATGTTCTTTCTGGACCTAAAAACCCCCGCTGGGGCTGCGCTAAACATTAACCCCGCTGTGGGTGTGGGCGCTGCGGTTCCCATCGTGGACAATAAACCTCCGGTTCCAGGAATGGACCGCCCAATGCAGCAGTTTGTGGGGAGTTCAACCACCTGCGCCACCACTGGGGTTACAGGCGTTCCTACAGCGGGCGGCGCACCGATTGCCGCCGGAGACTCGAGCGTGAACTGGTGTCCGGTGGCTGGACAGTTCGGCATTGACAACACCACACTTCCTGGCTCTTACGTGTTCAGCGTGTTTAAAAAGGGTTGGGTAAACTGCGATTTCTTTTACAACGACCCCCGCCCCAAGACCACCCTGCGCGTGACCTTTGATGCCATTAACGACGCCAACACCGTACTGTTCCTGATTCCCCAGAGCGTCAATACCGTGATTTCGCTCTATACCCTGGACGGCCCCAACAAGCGCAAAAGTTACGACAACTCGCTGCCTATCGGCCTGACTGCCGAACTGGTGGCGCTGACCTTCAATGGTGGCAAACAGTATCTGGCCTATAAGACCGTGACTCTGAGTGCCAACCAGACCGAGAACCTGACCTTTAATGAAGCCACCACCGCCCAAATCAAGGCGTTCCTGACGCCTCTGAACTGACAAGCATTGCAAGCTGGACCTGCCGACGATTTTTTTGGCAGGGCCAGCTTTTGATTTCGTAGGCTCTCGAGGATAAAAACAATTCTTCTCGAGCGAACCGATTCCACCCTTGCAAACTCCAATACGCTGCTCATGCTCGAGAGTTAGCGTTTTAACTGGGCCAGAAAGATGTCCACAGAGGTGTAAAGTGCTCCGCCAGCCTCGGAAACATTGCCCACCAATAAAATCTTGCCGCCCTGCTGCTCGAGCAGGTGCTGTGGTTGGGTGAGGGCAAACGCGCTGGTCAGCTTGGCCCGCCCACCCGTTCCGTAGGTGCTGTGAACCCGACCATCCGGGGTGAAGCGCTCAATGATGACGGGGTTTTCGCCTCGAGCGGTCCACACAAACCCCTGACGGTCCAGCCGCGCCACATTTGCCACGCCCGGAAAACGGGTTACGGTGGCGCTCGAGCCGTCTCCCCTTACTCGCACCAGTTCTGGGGTGAAGGTGGGCAAAAGTGGTCTTCCCGTCAACAGTTCAAGTCGTGATGGCGGTGACACTCTGGTGAGCAATACAAATCCCTGAGCGTTGAAACGGCCCTCGAGCGGAAATCCTGAAGGACCGTTCCACACGCCCCCCTTACCAAAGCGCGAATCCAGAGACCCGTCTGGGCGCACCTGCACCCCTTGCAATGAACCCATACTCGAGCCGATAACCAGTAATGCTCCATCTGGGCGCTCGAGCAGCACGGTAGGAAACTCGGAGGTATCAGAGCGCAGGTTCAGCTCGACAAAGCCAGCCCCGCCCAGAGTGGGGTCGGGCTGTCCATTCTCGAGCAGGCGACCTAACTGCCAGCGCCCTCGCACGCTTCGCCCCACTACCCAGAGCCGCCCATCTTTGCGCTCGAGCAGTGCGGTGGGTCCATCCTGGGCAAAAGCGGGCAAACCTTTGGCAAAGCCGTCCATACCAAAGCTGGGGTCAGGACGACCTTCTACCAGGCGCTGTACGGTGCTGAGAAGGCCCGTCTTTTCGCTCGAGGCCACAACAATCTGACCCGCAATCAGAA
>JACMOA010000375.1 GCA_014378225.1 Deinococcales bacterium
GCGTAGTGATAGATTTGCAACACCACACCCTCTCCGGTGGCCTGCACCGCTGCGCCGTCACCACCGGATATCAGGACGTAAGAGCCGTTAAACCCACTCGAAACCCGTCCTCCGGACATGGGAAAACCCAGATTTCCACGGTAGGCCGAAGGCACGGACAGGCTGGCCCGCGTCTGCACAGCTTCGCGGTCATCCTGCTTCTGCTGCACTGTGAGCGCACTTTGACGGGCCTCGAGCGCGTCTTGCTCACGCTTGAGTCGGGCCTCGTCCGCACGGGCATTTTCGGCTCGAGCGTTGGCAACCCGCAGCTCGGCTTCCTGCTGGGCAGAGGCCAGAGCGCGGCTCTGCTCACGCTGCTGGTTAGCCTGTCTCAACGCTTCCTGTTGACGAATCTGGTCTCGCTTTAGGACCACTAGACGCTCTTCAACCCGACGCTGGTCAATTCGGCGCTGTTCACGCTGCTGTTCACGCTGGGCCTCGAGTTTGCGTGCAGCAACCCTCTCCTGGGCCACCCTAACCTGCTCGAGCCGCACTTTCTCGGCGGCAATTCTTCGGGCCTGAGCCTCGGCAGCCAGACGGGCCAGACGCGCACGCACGAGCGCAATTTGCCGCGCTTCCTCAATGCGCCGTGCTTTTTCTACGGCCAGAGCCTGAAGTCTGGCCTGACGTACCGACTCGAGCCGTCCGCGTTCCTGTACCACATTGCCTAGCAGCGTTTGCATCTGAGCTTCGGTCCGCTGTTGCGCTCTGGCGGTCTCGAGCAGCAGGGCGCTGCGCCCCGCTTTGCTGCGCTGAAGACCTGCAATGGCGGTTTGCTGGCTGCGCTGCTGAATTTTCATATCGTCCAGTCGGGCCATGAGCTGGCGTTGCAGGGTATTGAGCCGTTCGGTCAGTAAAACCAGATTTTGACGCTGACCGTCCAGTTCCTGAATATTGAGTTTCAGGCTGGCAATGAGTTCGAGGTCGGCACTCGAGAGTTTATTGGCGTATTGCGCCCGCAACAACAGGTCGTGCAAGGTCTCGGCCCGTGCGATGAGTTTGACAAACTCACCACTTTTGTTTTTAAACATCCGCACCAGCAGCGCGTTGACTGCCGCCCGCTGCCGCGCTACCCGCGCCTCGGTGAGTACAATCTGGCTCTCGAGGTCTTTAATCTGAGCCTGAATATTGGAAATCTGGGTGTCCAGTTCGCGCTTTTGGTTGTTCAGCTCGGCAATACGGCTATTGCTGCGCTCGAGCTGTCCACGCAGGGTGCGCTCCATAGCGCTGAGTCCGACAATATCGCGCTCAAAGCCCGCAATACGGTTGATTTGCGCTTCGCGGGCGGCTTTGGAATTTTCGAGCTGGTTTCGGTAGCGCTCGAGGTCTGCACTGCTGGAAAACTGAGCATTGATGGCGGCTTGACTGGGCAGCGGAGCTTCACGGTCAAAGCCCTGAGCCAGCGCACTCATGGGCAAAAGGGCAAAGCTCGAGGCGGTCAGAACGGATAAACAGAGCAGACGAAGGGGATGCGTCATGGTAAGAAGTGACCTCTCGAGCGGGGGAGGGAAACAAGGCGGCTTTGATTGCGATTATGACACGTTTTGTCGCAAGTGCAAGCGATTTATCGTCAAAAGTCCCTACTCGAGTTCCCGGAGGTAACGATTGGCTGCAAACCAACTTCCCAGCCCTCCCACCAAAACCCCCAGTCCCACCAGCCCCACCAACAGCTCGAGCACCACTCGGCGGTCTTCTAGCAAGGGCAAGGACGGCAGCAAAGTACGTAGTTGACCCGTGAGCGCAAAATACGCCGGATACAGCAGCGCGGCGGTAATCAGGCTCGAGAGCAGTCCCAACACAATCCCCTCGAGCACGTAGGGAGCGCGAATAAACCCCCGCCGCGCTCCCAGCAGGCGCATCACCTCGATTTCAACCCGGCGGGCAAACATGCCCACCCGCACGGTGCTCAGAATGTTGAACAAGCTATTGAGCAGCAACAGCAGCACCAGCCCGTACCCTAGAAAGCGCACTGACTCGAGGGTGCTAAGCGCCTGGTCCACGTAGCCTTCACCATACTCCACACTTTCCACTCCGACCAGAGCTTTGAGCTGTGCCGCCACCACCTGCACGTCTCGAGGGTTCTTCAGGGTCAGACGCAGGCTGTCTGGCAACGGGTTTTCTTCCAGACTTCCCGGCTCGAGAATACCCGGCAAATCCTGACCCAGTTGCTCGAGGGCTTTCCCCTTAGTCACAATGCGTGCAGAAGCCACCTGAGGAAGTGCCTGCACCGTTTTGAGCAGTGTGGCGTCGTTGGCACTCTCGAGCAGGAAAGCGGACACCTCCACCTCTTTCTCGAGTCCCGAAAGCGTGCGCTCGAGGTTCAGGGTGAGCAAACTGACCGCGCCCAGCAGGGCCAGGGTCAGGGTCATGGTGGTGAGCGTGGCGAGTGCGGCGGTAAAGTTGCCGCGCAGGGCCAGCCACATCTGGCGAATTTGATACATCATAATTCAATCCCTGAAAGGACTCGGGTAGGAAGAACGTTTTTTCTAAACTCAAACCAAAGGTGCCTTGTAGTCTGAACGCTCGAGCTTGTCTGTGTCTCCCCCGCTCCCCCGCCCCGAACACTCCAAATCCAGGCTCTAAATTCTAAATCCCATCTCATAGCGCGTACCCCCCAAACGGGTCGTCGCGCACCAGTTTGCCGCGTCTTAAGGTTAGGGTGCGGTGACGGAATTGCTCCACCACTTCCCTGGCGTGTGTAGCAAAAACCACCGTGGTTCCGCGCAGGTTGGTGCTCTGAACCAGTCGAATGATCTCGCCGGAGGTGTCCGGGTCCAGGTTTCCGGTGGGTTCGTCCAGCAGGAGTAAAGGTGGGTCGCTCACCACCGCTCGAGCCAGGGCTACCCGCTGTTGTTCGCCCAGTGAAAGTTGACGGGGCAGTGCGCTCTGGCGGCTCTCGAGGCCCACCTGAGCCAGCACGCTCAAGACTCGCGCTGCCCACTCGCGTTGCGGTACGCCAATCACGCGCAGTGCAAAAGCTACGTTGTCAAATACACTGAGGTTTTGCAGCAACAAATTGTCTTGAAACACCATCCCAATCCGGCGGCGGTGCAGCGCGACCCGTCCACCCCGGTACTTCCTCAGCGACTCACCAGACAGGTAAACCTCGCCTCTGCTGGGGGTTTCGCGCTTGAGAATCAGGTTCATCAGGCTGCTTTTGCCCGCTCCACTATGACCGATGAGGTAGACGAACTCGCCTTTGAGAATGTGTAGATTGATGTCGTCCAACGCGGCCTGGGCTGCGCCGGGATACTCGAGGGTGACGTGGCGAAGCTGAATCATGGTCGGCCTCGCCGCAAGAAAGGAGGATGCACATTGGTCAGGATAGCAGGCAAAAGGGTGAAAGAGGGCTAGGACGGCGCTACAAACTCCTGAAAAGTGGAAGCTGTTTTAAATTTGAGTAGGCTGCTCTGAAACCAAAACCTCACGCACTCGAGACACCCACTCTCTTTCCCCGCTACACTCGAGCTATGGCCCAGAAAATTATCATTGACAACGACCCCGGACACGACGACGCTATCAACCTGCTGCTGGCTCTGGCGAGCGGTGAACTCGAGCTTCTGGGCATCACCTGCGTTCACGGCAATGTGGGGCTGGACCGCACTACACTCAATACCCTCAAAATCCTCGAGCTGGCAGGTAAAAACGTCTCCGTATACGCCGGGGCAGACCGCCCACTGCTGCGTGACCCTATAAACGCCGAGAGTGTTCACGGAAAATCTGGTCTCGAGGGTCCAGTTCTACCCAACCCAACCCTTGCACTCAAAAGTCAAAGGGCCGCCGAATTCATTGTGCAGAGCGTGCTCGAGTACCCCAACGAAGTGATTCTAGTTCCCACTGGACCCCTCACCAACATTGCGCTGGCCCTACGGCTCGAGCCAAAGATTGCCCCACTGATTCCACAGATGGTGATTATGGGCGGCTCTACAGACTTTGGCAATTTCAGCCCTGCCGCCGAATTCAACATCCTGGCCGACCCACACGCGGCAAGCATCGTGTTCTCGAGCGGAGTTCCCATTGTCATGTTTGGCCTGAACGTCACCCATCAGGTGCTGGCTACGCCTGCTCGGGTGGATAAATTCCGTCAGCTCGGGTCTAAAGTGGCAGAAGCAGTGGTTTCACTGCTCGAGTTCTTCAAGTTGAGCTATGAAAAGCGCTATCAGTTCGCCGGACCTGCGCTGCACGACCCCTGCACCGTGGCTTATCTGTTGCGCCCCGAGCTGTTTAAGCTGCGTGAAATGAACGTGGAGATTGAACTGGGCGCGGGGCCTAGTTTCGGTCAGACCGTGTGCGATGTGTGGGGCGTGACCGGAAAGGTGAAAAACGCTCGAGTAGCGATTGAAGCCGATGCAGACGGGTTTTTTGAGTTATTGCTCGAGCGGGTGGGGCGATACTAAAGGCGCTCGAGCTATTGGATATGGATTTGTGAAAGGTTTTCGGCTTGCTATAGATGTGTATTGATTCTCGGGCTAAGAAACTTAAAAATTAAAGTTTGTCTAAATAACGATTGTTTACATAAAGTGTTACCGCTTTGCAATCAGGAGGCCAAATAGTTATAGATTTTTCGGTCTGCTCAATGGTAAAATCTTCTTTTTTATGCCTTTCTATATCGTCTTCAATCTCTATTTCAACAAAACTTCCACTTTCAATTTCGTAGGCGTGACCCCACGGTTCAATGTACATTGCCATGGAAAAACTTTGAAGATTTTCAAAAACAAGTATTTTTTGTCTCATGCCGCCAATTATAACCCTGTTCC
>JACMOA010000376.1 GCA_014378225.1 Deinococcales bacterium
GATGTGTCATACCAAGTTGCCAACACTGACTTTCCACCCCGGAAAAAGCACTGGGATGGAAATACAAAACAGCAACCCGGTATTCTAGTTTTCTCGCTCCACTCGGCCTTGAAGAGATGGAACTTCTTCAAGGCAACTTGGTATGGAAACCGAAAACCCTACTTCGGCGCTTTCTTACCCGTGGCCGCTTCCCAAACGCCATAATCCACCGCAGCTGCTACCGGAGCACTCTTCAGAATGCCCAAGTCACTCAACAGTTTGACGTTGGCCGCGTAAGTGGCCTTGTCTAGCAGTCCGGCGTTTCCTTTTAGAGTGGGTCCGGCGTTGTAGAGCTTGGCAATCTCGTTCATCTGCCAGGTTTGGTGGCCTTTGGCGTCCGCTCTTGTGCCTGACCCTTTGCAGGTGTTCCCACATAGCGGCAGCACGATATTAACCGCCTCGGCCTTGTTTTTGCCTGCGTAGTTCCAACCCTTGAGCGAGGCCCGCACCAGCTTAGCCGCCACTTCACGCCCACTCTGCCCAGAACCCGCAAAATTCTTTTCGCTTAAGACCTTTTCGGTGGTGAACATCAGGTCCTCGAGCAGATTCACGCCCAAATCGGCCATTTTGAAGACTTTGAGCTTGTCCTGGCTGAAGCCCAATCCCTGAATCTGGTTTAGTTCGTTGTAGGTCATGGCGCTGACCAAATCCACCTTGTCCGGAAATACCAGACTGGGGTCAAACGGGTAAGTCACGGCCTGCACGTCGGGACTCGAGGCGGTGGCGTCTAGAGAGCTGCTGAGCTTGTTCTTTTTGAGCAGCGCAATGGCTGGAAACTCGTTGCCAGAAGGCCACACGCCCATTCGCTTACCTTTAAAGTCCGCTACTTTGGTAATGTTGCTACTCTTGAGCGCTACCAGAGTGTAACCGCTCTTCTGGAAAATCTGGGCGATGTGAACCACTGGAACCCCCTGCTGGCGTGAGGTCAGCAGGTCGGTAATCCAGGTGGTGCCAAAGTCGGCGGCTCCACTCACCACGGTCTGAATAGGGGGCTGGTCTCCGGCGGGGAGCAAGGTTACTTCCAGCCCCTCGTCTTTGAAGTACCCTTTGGCCTGAGCCACGAAGAAGCCCGCAAACTGGGCCTGGGGAAACCACTTGAGCTGAAGTTTGACCGGAATCAGCTTGGTCTGGGCCTGAGCGGAGGATAAAGTACCGCTCGAGACAAAAAGGGCGGCGGTGAGGGCGGCTAGGGTGCTGAATTTCTTCATGGTGATGCCTCCAGGGTGAGCGTTGCTCGAGAAAGGGTTAAAAGGTTAGGGAGTTGGTTTCATCGCATTAAAAGTTGTTTTGAGCACACCTCCACCACCCCAAGAACTGATAACTAAAAATCTATTCCCTCATGCTCGAGTGCCAGGTTAAAAACCTTCGCTCGAGCAGCGAGACCAAGCCGAAAAAGAGCAAACTGATAATGCTGGCTACTACAATAGCCGCCCAGGCCACGTCGTATTCGTTGCGGCCCACCGAGATAGCGATTCTGAAGCCTAAACCAGAACCCGTCGCCCCAAAGGTTTCGCCCACGATGGCCCCAATCAGCGCCAGTGGAACGGCAATTTTAAGGGCGTTGAACAGAAAGGGAAGTGCGGTGGGGGCGCGAAGCAGTAAAAAGACCTGCCCACCGCTCGAGCCATAAGAGCGCATTAAATCTAATTGTAAGGGATTAACGCTTTGTAAACCCCGCACCACATTCACCACCACTGGAAAAAACACGGTAATGCCCACAATCACCGCCTTGCTGGGCCACTCGAGGCCAATGGTCTTGACCAGAATGGGCGCGAGGGCCACTATGGGAACGCTCGAGAGCACGCTGGCGTAGGGCAGGAGTCCCTGCTCGAGAAAACGGGAACGCACGATGCTGAGCGCAAAAAGTAGACCCGCAACCGCGCCCCCGATGAAGCCGACTAAAGCCTCGAGCACGAACGTGGTGTAAGCGTCTCTGAGCAGCACCTGCTGGGTGCTCAGGAGCGCGGTCCACACTCTCGAGGGGGTGGGAATGAGTCCGGGGGGAACTTTGTAATACCGCAATAGTGCTTCTGTAAGAAGAACAGTTAGAACAAAGGTGAGCAACGCAGGAAGGAAATTGCGGGTGGCTCGAGCCACTTGACTGATTCCGACAGCAGCCATCAGACTGAAAATCCAGATGCTCCAAACTTGTGCACTCGAGGTGTTTTCGGGAGCTGCCGCAAGCCCGTAAATAAGAGCCATCAACGCTATAAACGAGAAAATCATGGACCCATAAAAACCCATGTTGGCGAGGTTGGTATTCGACCACCTGCGTTCCAGGGCTTCCCGGCGCTCGAGGGCCATCAGTTCACCTCCCGTTTCCACGGTGTGATGATTCGCTCGAGCAGATTCACCAGCGCCACCAATCCAATTCCCAAGAGAGCGCTGTAAAGCATGATGACCCACAGCGCTACGGAGTCCGCTGCCCTCGAGTTTTCAGAGAGCATCTTGCCGATGCCCACAAAACTGACCGTCGCCCCTTCTGCTACGATTGCACCGATTAGGGCCGCTGCCACCGCCACTTTGTAAGCCGTAAACAGGTACGGAAGCGAGGCGGGAAAGCGCAGTTTGAAAAAGATGGACGCGGTATTGGCGTTATAAGTCCGCATCAAATCGAGCTGTAAGGGGTCTGGGCTACGCAATCCTTTAATCAGACCCACGCAGATGGGAAAAAACGCGATATACGCGGCGATGATGGCTTTGGGAACCCATCCCGGCAGGTCGCGGAACTGGCCCAGTGTGACCGCCAGCATGGGCGTGAGGGCCACGATGGGAATGGTCTGCGAGGCCACTAATAGCGGCAAAATACTGCGCTCGAGCGCCCTTGAAGACACCATCCCCACCGCCAGCAGGATACCCAGCAGGGAGGCCAGCACGATTCCCGCCAGCGTCTCGCCCGCCGTGACCAGCAGGTTGAACGGCACACTGGTAGGCGCAAAGGGGGGCCAACTTAGTGAACGAAACCCCTCGAGCAGTTGCAGTGGTGCGGGAACCGTAGGGTTACGAAGCTGAAAAGCGCACTCGAGCGCCGACGCACAGCCCAAATCCGCCCCACTCGAGAGCAGTTTTTGGGCTTGGGGCATGTTCAGCAGCGGCACACTGGCCA
>JACMOA010000377.1 GCA_014378225.1 Deinococcales bacterium
GTTCATGGGGGTCGAAAAGCCGCGCTCGAGCGTCTAAAAGCCTTTGACCCGCGCTATTACGCCGGAAGAAACCATCTCGAGGGCAACGTATCCGGGCTTTCCCCTTACCTGCGCCACGGCATGGTCAGTATGCCGGAAGTGGCTCGAGTGCTACGGACTTTCAAATCCGGCAAAGACCGCGACGAACTCTTGCGCCAACTGACCTGGCGCGAGTTTTTTTATCGGGTGATGGAGCAGGAAGGCGAGGCCCGAGTGCTCGAGAATCTGGAACTTCCCAAGTACACCGCCCGCTGGACCGACACAATCCCCGAGGATATTAGAACGGCCCAGACGGGTTTACCCTGTGTGGACGCCTGGGTATCACGGCTCGAGGGTGAAGGCTACCTGCACAACCACGAGCGGCTGTGGTTCGGCGCGTACTTTGTGCATTTTCGTAAACTCCACTGGAAGGCGGGCTACCGCTTTTTTCGTGAGCACCTGCTAGACGGCGATGTCGCCAGCAACGCCCTGTCCTGGCAGTGGGTGGCCAGCACCTTCAGTCAGAAACCGTACTTCATGAACAAAGAAAATATTGACCGCTACTCGGCAGGGAAGTGGTGCCGTGGGTGCAGGGCAGCCTGTCCCTTTGACGCTCCGTATGAAACCCTCGAGCGCAGATTGTTTGGCTTTTCTCGAGGCCCCCAATGATTACGGTAGAAAGTAAAACCGTGGTCTGGCTTCACGGCGATTCCCTTCGTATCACCGACCCTGCGCTCGAAGAGCACCCAGTCACGCCCGCGCTGTTCGTGTTCGACAAACCCTTCCTCGAGACTGTTCAGGTGGCTTTTCCCCGCCTTGCCTTTATGTATCAGGGTGCGCGCGACATCGCAGCCTCGAGAACAGCTCCCACCGAAATCCGGGTAGGGGACGCGCTCGAGCAGATGCGAAGCTTTGCGCGGGAGCATGGGGCTACCCAGATTGCGTCCACCCAAACCGTCTCGAGGCGCTTTGATGCAGTTCTGGACGCGCTCGAGGGTGAATTTGAAATTGTGACCTATGAGGACGAAAAATTGACCGCATACACCGGGCGGGTCAAGAAGTTTTTTGGCTTCTGGAAAGCGGTGGAAGCCGAGGTCACGCAGGGGGAAACCCTGTTCTCTGGGGGGCGCTCGAGCCGAGGGTACAGCGCAAAAGTGGGAAAGCCTGCCTTAACCGTTTACTCACCAAATCCAATGCTGGCTGCTTTGGGTACCTGTTGATGTGAGAGAAAAACTTCTCTGCCAAACTGACCGGACGGTTCAGGTGTCGGTTGGAACAGATTGGTTGCCCCAGCCGACTAAAACCATGCAAAAATCAGGTGTTGTACCCTCGAGCGGGTGCAACATTTGTAAGGAAGTTGTGTGGTTTCTTTTAATATAATAAATTGTTTGTTGAGCATAGGGTAATTCTAGGTCAAGACTGTGGGGTGCAATTATGAAGCGGGTACACGTTGTAGCGTTGTTGTGGGGCCTGGGTGTGGCGAGTGTGGCGGCGCAAAGCGGGAGTTTGCTCAGCCTCACCCTCGAGCGCAGTTTGGTGGTCAGTGCGGTGAAAGATGGAAAAACCGTAGAAACTCTGAAGGCCAATGCGGAACAGGTGGCTCCGGGCGCGGTGCTGCTCGAGCAGGTGCGGGTAGAAAACCTCAGTGACAAAATTCTGAGCAAGGTCAAGGTAGATTTACCTTTGCCCAAAAATGTGGTCAAAGCTGGAAGCACCGTAAAAGCGAACACTCAAGCCTCGAGCTATCTGGCGGGAACGGCTACCAAGCCAAGTAATCGCTGGACGCTCGAGTTTTCGCGTGACGGGGGCAAGACTTTTGCCGCAGAGCCGCTCAAGAAAATGGTGAAGGTGCTCGAGGGCGGTAAAAACGTGGACAAAGAAGTGGTCGTTTCTGCAAACGAATACACCCACGCCCGCTGGACTCTGGCGAGCCTTGCGCCCAAAGAGAAGTTGGTCTTTGGCTTACGGGCCAAAGTGAATTAAACGCTGTGGCTTACGGGCCAAAGTGAATTAAACACAGTGGCTTACGGGCCGAAGTGAACTAAACGCTGTGAAATGTGCATCA
>JACMOA010000378.1 GCA_014378225.1 Deinococcales bacterium
CATAAATGCGCTACCAGCGCCCAAATGCTCCCGCTCGAGATGGGAACTCTTCAGGCATTTACGGGTTGGGCCAACCACTCCTGCACGCTCGAGACGCCAATTGCGCCTTTTCTGGCTGCTGCAATGGCCTTAGCGGTCCACAGCGCCGCTTCCTTCGTCGTGACGACAGGAACCCCACGCTCGAGGGCGGTTCTGGAGAAGCGCGAACCTGTTACGTCAATCAGGAGATGAGGAAGGTTTTCTCCCCTGCTCCCCTCCTCCCCTGCTCCCCTGCTAACGGTGAATCCCTCAGCCTCGAGCAAACCCCTCACTTCCTCGAGTCCATCACCCATCAGTAAAACGTCACCCTCGAGCGGGAGATATTGTTTTGCACCGAGCTGAGCACGGTAGTAGGCCAGATAAGGGTTGGCGTCTATACCCATGCTTTCTCCAGTGGACTTCATTTCTGGGCCGAGAGTCGGAATCACACCCTTGAATTTGAGAAAGGGCAGGTGAACTTCCTTCACGCTGTAGTATGAAGGAACCGGAGTCTCGAGCAGACCGATTTGCTCGAGGGTGTGTCCCACCGCAATCCGGGCCGCATACTTGGCCAGCGGATGCCCGATGGCTTTACTGACAAACGGCACGGTTCTGGACGCTCGAGGGTTGGCCTCGAGAATATACGGTT
This sequence comes from Deinococcales bacterium, assembly GCA_014378225.1. Taxonomy (GTDB): domain Bacteria; phylum Deinococcota; class Deinococci; order Deinococcales; family Deinococcaceae; genus JACMOA01. The sequence continues at coordinate 668 of JACMOA010000378.1, forward strand.
TACCCTGATAAATAGCCCACTGCACGTTCATCAGGCCCTTCACACCCAGCTCGAGGGCCAGTTTTTCGGTTTCCCGTTTGACCTGCTCGAGGAGTTCTGGACTGAGGTTGATGGGCGGCAGGATGCAGGCCGAATCGCCGGAGTGAATTCCAGCGGCTTCAATGTGCTCCATCACGCCTGCCACTACAGCTCTTGTGCCGTCACAGAGGCAGTCCACATCCAACTCGAGCGCCCCCTCGAGAAACTGGTCTAACAGGATGCTCGGCTGGCCCTCCACTTCCGCATACACTTCAGAGAGATACTGCTCGAGTTCGGGTTTACTGCGAACCGTTCGCATGGCACGTCCGCCCAGCACGTAACTGGGGCGCACCATCAGCGGGAAACCCAGGGTTCCGGCGTACTCGAGGGCTTGGCCTGCGTTATTGGCCACCAGACCACGCGGCTGCGGGATGTTCAGGCGCTCACACAGCGCATTAAAGCTGGCCCGGTCCTCGGCCATGTGGATGGTGGCGGGACTCGTGCCGATGATGGGTGCTCCGGCCCGCTCGAGCGCCGCTGCCAGTTTGAGCGGGGTTTGTCCACCAAGCTGCACAATCACGCCCACGGGTTTCTCGTGCTCCACGATGTTCATCACGTCTTCAAAGGTGAGTGGCTCGAAGTACAGGCGGTCTGCGGTGTCGTAGTCAGTGCTGACCGTTTCGGGATTGGAATTCACCATGATGGTCTCAAACCCGGCTTCTTGTAGCGCCCAGACTGCGTGAACCGTTGCGTAATCGAACTCCACGCCCTGCCCGATGCGGTTGGGACCACTGCCCAGAATCACAATTTTGGGTCGGTCACTCGAGCGCACCTCGTCTTCCCACTCGTAAGTTGAATAATGATACGGGGTGTACGCCTCGAATTCGGCGGCGCAGGTATCCACCGTTTTATAAACCGGAAGCGCTTTGGCGGCCTTGCGTAGGGCGCGAACCTCGAGTTCAGACTTGTTCAGAATCTCGCCAATGCGGGCGTCCGAAAAGCCCAAACGCTTGATTTCACGCCAGAATTCGTACTTCCAGCCCGCAATCGGTCCCAGCTCGAGCATTTCGGATTCGGCGGCAATGATTTCGGCCAATTGGTCTAGAAACCAGGGGTCAATCTTGGTGGCCTCGAACAAGTCATCCACACTTTCACCGCGCCGCAGCAACTCTAAAACCGCTCCCAGACGGCGCGGATTGGGGTAGAGCAACTTGCGTAACTCCTCGAGCGAACGCTCCGCCATGCCGCTCCTCAGGTCGGCCTCAAGCGAACGAATCGCCTTCTGGATAGATTCTTTAAAGGTGCGGCCCACCGCCATCACCTCGCCTACACTTCGCATCTGGGTTCCCAGAAAATCCGAGGTTCCTGGAAATTTCTCGAAGGCAAAGCGCGGAATCTTGGTCACGACGTAATCAATGGTGGGTTCAAAAGCCGCCGGGGTTACGCGGGTGATGTCGTTGGGCAGCTCCTCGAGCCGATAACCCCCCGCCAGCAGCGCCGCGATTTTAGCAATCGGGAAACCGGTGGCTTTACTGGCCAGCGCACTCGAGCGCGACACTCGAGGGTTCATTTCAATCACAATCACCCGCCCGTTGTCCGGGTTGACCGCAAATTGAATATTGCTGCCGCCAGTCTCCACCCCAATTTCACGAATGATGTTGATGCTCATGTCGCGCAGCCGCTGGTACTCGTAGTCACTGAGCGTCTGGCACGGCGCAACCGTGATGCTGTCCCCGGTGTGAACGCCCATCGGGTCAAAGTTTTCGATGCCAGTAATAATCACCACCGTGTCATTGGTGTCGCGCATCACCTCGAGTTCAAATTCTTTCCAACCCAGGATGGATTTCTCGACCAATGCGCTGTGGGTGGGGCTATCCTGGAGGCCACCAACAACGATTTCATCGAACTCCTCGAGCGAATAAGCAATACCGCCGCCGGTTCCGCCCAGCGTGAAACTGGGCCGAATGACCGCCGGAAGGCCGATTTCCTTTAAGAGTTCTTGGGCCTCCTCGAGCGTGTGAATCATGCGCCCCTGCGCGGTTTCCACGCCAATTTTCTTCATGGCGGCCTGGAACAGTTCGCGGTCCTCGCCCTTACGAATAGCCGTTACACCCGCCCCGATGAGTTCCACGTTATAACGCTCGAGCACTCCGGTCTCAAACAGTTCCATCGCCAAATTGAGGGCCGTTTGACCGCCCAAAGTGGGTAGGAGTGCGTCTGGGCGCTCCTTGGCAATTACCTTTTCAATGAATTCTACGGTCAGCGGCTCGAGGTAAGTAGCGTCCGCCAATTCTGGGTCGGTCTGGATGGTGGCGGGGTTGCTGTTGCACAAAATCAGGCGGTAGCCCTCGCCCTTGAGCGCTTTGAGCGCCTGAGTGCCAGAATAATCGAATTCGGCGGCCTGCCCAATCTGAATGGGGCCGCTGCCCAAAATAAGAATCGTTTTAAGGTCGGTGCGTGCTGGCATGTGTTTCACTCCCTGGACTCGAGCCAAACTCGAGCCAAATAAGACACTTTCAACCGAAAAGTTTAGCACGCACGAGCCACTATTGAAAAGGATGTTTATGCAGGTTGTGGGTATATTTATGCAAACTTGAGGCAAATGCTCGAGTGATAAGATATGGGAATGACCCAGAACACGCGAGGGGAAGCCAAAAAACCCATGACTTTTGCAGAGTACCTCGAGTTTGAGGAGCAATCTTTGGTCAAGCACGAGTTTGTGAACGGGCGGTTGCGGGCAATGGCCGGAGGAAGCCGCGTTCATGGACAAATTATCACCAATATGAGCGCAAATATCCACCGTATCAGCCGGGGCAAAGGCTACCGGATCTACTCGAGCGATGTTAAAACCGTGGTTAATAGTTCAGGGTACTACCCAGATGTCATGCTGGCTTGTGGCCCCTCGGACGATGATAAATTGATTGAGCGCAATCCTTGTGTTATCGTCGAGGTTTTGTCTCCGTCTACTGCAATAACAGATTACAATGAAAAACGCTGGGCCTACTCAAAAATCAGCACCCTCGAGCAGTACATTATAGTCTCGAGCGACACCGTTCACGTGGAAGTCAACACCCGTCACGCGGATGGGTGGTTCTCCAGGGTATATGTAACTCGAGAAGATTCGTTTTTATTGGACAGCCTGAATGCTAGTTTGACGCTCGAGGGAATTTACGAGGATATTGAGTTTTGAGACATTATAGAACATGTATCAATAAAATATTTATTAAAATTACACTAAAAAATATTAATCTGCTAATCTCTGACCTGA
>JACMOA010000379.1 GCA_014378225.1 Deinococcales bacterium
CAGCACCCGGCTCACGTAATCCTTGACCGTATCCGGGCTGAGGCCCAGGACGGAGGCGATGCGCTTGTTGGTTTTGCCAATCAATAACAGCTTGAGTACGTCCTGCTCCCTGGGGGTGAACTGCGGTAGCGCAGTGGTAGCAGGCATCCAGTCGCGCTCGGGAGATTTGACGATGCGCTCGAGCATTTCGGCCAGTTGCAGCGGTTCGGTTTCTTTGCTCAGAAAGCCGCGTGCTCCAGCTTTGCGGGCAGACTCCACGATGGCGGGTTCGGAAAAGGTGGTCAGCAGCACCACGGTGAGCGCACTCGAGCACTCGGTCAGCATCCGCCTGCAGGCTTCGATACCGTCCATATTGGGCATTTTGATGTCCAGCAACGCCACTTCTGGCAGGGTTTTGTGGCAACCCTCGAGCGCTTCCAGACCGTCCTGAGCCTCGAAGACCACCTCAAACCCGCGTGCGCTCAGCGCGTAGCGCAGTCCCATACGAAACAGCGGGTGGTCGTCCGCGATGAGCACCTTCATCTTTTCCTCCCCAGGCTCGAGTGTTTTCTGAGTCGCATCTTTGTCTGAGCTTAATTTAAAACATTCTCGAGCGAAAGTAAGTGAAGAAAGCGGCTCGAGGGAAAGCGGGCAACCACAAAGGATTGCCCGTACGAAATCTTTTGTGGTTGCCCATTTTGTTGCCTACACCCAGACTCGCAGGCTTTTCATTTGGCCCTCGAGCGCATCTACCACGGCTACCAGCGCTCCTCCACAGAGCACCACAAAGCGGCCCTCAAGCGGGGTTTCAGGCTTTTTTCCTTCACGCAGTTCCCTGGCTACCTGAGCGTCCACCTCGAGCCGGGGCAAATCCATAGCGTCCAGTTCATTCACGGGTTGGGCCTGAGCCAGATTCTCGAGTGAAGTGGTTTGCTCGAGCGTGAACCGACCCGCTGAGGTGCGAATCAATCCAGCCAAATGCGCGGGAAACCCCAGGGCTTCACCCAAATCTCGAGCCAGGGAGCGAAGGTAAGTTCCGCTCGAGACGCTCGCCCGCAGCATCAGAATGGGAAAATTGCCCAGTGCCGGGGGAAAATCAAAACTGCGGCCCTCCGGTGCCGGACTCCAACCCTGCTCACTTGGGGCGAAATACAGCGCTCGAGCCTCATCCATATTTCTGAGGGTTTTTAGGTGCTCGAGCTGAAAAAACGTGACCGGGCGGGCGGGTAGCTCGAGTTGACCACCACTTCTGGCCACGTCGTAGGCGCGTTTCCCACCCACCTGAATGGCGCTGTATTGCGGTGGAATCTGAAGCTGAGGTCCATGCAGGGATTTCAAAGCCCCCTCGAGCGCCTGTGGTGTGGGTAATTCGACCTGCTCCACTTGCTCGAGGATGGGTCCTTCGGCGTCCAGGGTTACGGTGTTCGCGCCCAGCGCCACAAATGCCAGATAATCCTTGCGGTCTGCGGTTAAAAACTGCACCAGTTTGGTAGAATCTCTCACGCACAAAATCAAAACCCCGATGGCCAGTGGGTCCAGGGTTCCGGTGTGTCCAATCTTCTTGACGCCTAAAATCCGGCGTGCTCGAGCAACCACGTCGAACGAGGTTAGGCCAAGGGGTTTGTCTACGGGATATAGGGGCATGGGTTGGTTTTCGGTTCTCAGTTCTCG
>JACMOA010000380.1 GCA_014378225.1 Deinococcales bacterium
CCCCTGGACCTTGAGCTAAAAGCCACAACGCTTGCCAACGGGTACGGTCTGCACTGTCTTTGCACTGCCGATAGTTTAGGCGCAAAGCCTCTTCGCTCAAGTGCGGCAATAACATCGGTTGACGAGGCATGACACAGCATACCTCTGGTACCTCCTCAAGGCAACTTGGTATCAGACATCGCTCGTAGCTCATTGCTCATTGCTACTTCTGAAAGGACTTTGGTGTCCCTACGCCGAAATCTGTAAAAAAGCTTCTACCACTCGAGGGTCAAACTGTTTTCCACTCTGGCGCTCGATTTCAGCTATCGCTTCAACGTGGCTCCAGGCTTTTTTATAGGGGCGTTCACTAATCAGGGCATCAAATACGTCGGCTACCGCCACAATACGGCTCGAGAGGGGAATGGCTTCTCCGGCCAGGCCGTTCGGGTATCCGCTGCCGTCCCAGCGCTCGTGATGGGTCAGCGCAATTTCTTCAGCCAGCAGCAGAATCGGGGAGCGCCCTCCGGTCAAAATACTGGCTCCAATGGTGGTGTGTGCTTTCATCTGGTCAAACTCTTCGGGAGTCAATTTGCCCGGTTTAAGCAGAATTTCGTCTGGAATGGCAATCTTGCCCACGTCGTGTAGGCGGGCAGTCCGCAGCATCAAACTCACTTCCAGCTTGCTCATACCCAGCGCCTCAGCCAGCTTTGCGGCGGTGTGACCCACCCGCCAGGTATGCTCTCCAGTGTCGTCGTCGCGGTATTCCCCCACGATGGCAAGGCGGGTTGCCATCTCGGTGTGCGCTTCCTCGAGTGCCTGGGTTTGCTCCATCAGGGCCTCCATCGCCCTCTCGAGTGCTTGAGTGCGCTCCTGTACCCGTTGTTCTAAGCGGTCATTGTGGCGTTTGAGATGCAGGTGCAAAAATCGGGTCTCGAGCAGGTTACGAATGCGGAGCAACACCTCGAGCGGCTCGAAGGGTTTGGTTAGAAAGTCCATTGCCCCTTGCGAAAGCGCCTCAGTACGGGCCTCGGGGGTGATGTCGGCAGTGAGCACGATGATGGGAAGATAGTTGGATGGGGTTAAAAGCGGAGCCATTTGACCCATCACCGCGAATCCGTCCAGATAGGGCATTCGCAAATCCAGCAGCACCAAGTCTGGTTTAAACTCCTGCATTACCTCGATAGCCTGACGGGCGTCGTTGATACTCTTGAAGTGGCGGTATCCTGCGTCCTCGAGCAAACCCTCGAGCAAAACAGTATTCATTTCTTGATCGTCCACAATAAGAATGCGAGCGTCTTTTACAGGTAGAGTTTGGGTCACGGCGGAGTTCCTTTAATGTGGGAAGTGAGGAGTGGGTACTAAGCGATAACTGATAACCGATAACTCACTACCGCTTCTGACTCGAGAGCAACAGGCAACTCGAGCCAGAAGGTACTTCCTACCCCTACCTCGCTCGAGACGCCCAAGCGTCCGCCCATGCCCTCAACAAGTCGTTTGGATAGGGCCAACCCAGACCCGTTCCTTCTATGTTACCTCAGTTCGGGTTAAAGTTATTTACAGATACTATATATATAATTATGTGTAGAGACTCGATTTAAATCACTTCACGGGTCATTTTTACGTTAGTTTTGCCCAGATTTTCCGAGTATTATCGACATTATGTAAATTACAGAATTAACCCGAACTGAGGTTAATTACCAAAAACCCGCCGGAGGCGCAGAACCAATACACCAGAGCGCAAAACCACCCCAATCAACCCTCAACGCAAACTCTCGAGCTTTTGACGAATTCTGACCTGAATTTCGCGCATTCCCTCACTCGTGGGCGTGATTTTCAAACCTTCCTCGAGCTGGGCGATGGCACGGCGTTTGTTGCGCCCAGAAATTTTGAGCAGGGCCTCGGCATAGAACAGACGGTAGCTCACCTTTTTGGGACTTAACTCTACCGCTCGAGCGAACAGTTTTTCGGCCTCATTGAGTCGGCCTCCCAGAAAAGGCGGCACGTTGAGATGCCACTGGGCCAGTCCAAAAGTAGCGTCCGCGTGATTGGGGTCCAGCTTTAGAGCTTCCTCGTAATGACCTTTGACCTCGGGTACTCGAGACAGAACACTCGCCCCTTTCTCGGACAAAATATAGCCCACTGCGCTGCCTAGCCAGAAATGGCCCTCTGCCGAGTTTTTACGCTCGAGCGCCTTGAGCGCGTATTTTTCCGCCGTACCCATCTGTTCTACCCGCTCACCCTTAGGAAACCTGGCGTAGCCCGTTACCAGCGCTTTAGCAGCCAGTAAATCTCCGGCTTCCGTGTTCAGGCCAAAAGCCATGTTGGCGGCTTGAACATATTTATCGCCCTCGAGCAAAGTTTGAGCTTCCTGAAGTGTGGCAGCAAAACTCGAGCTAAAAAGCAGTAAAAAAGTGGTGAGGAACGGGAGTTTCATAGCCCGTATTGTGCATCGCTCGAGTGGAGCAAAGATGTGTCCCTTGTTGCGGCTGACTGGACTGTTGATACAGACTTAAGAAATGACCCGGTTAAGAGGAACTTATTCATGTGCGGCGCGTATTATGAGTCAATACAGGTTCCTTTCGAGACCAAGCGCTCGAGCAGAATCCGTAATATTTTCGCAACGGCTCAAAGTGAAAATGCTCGAGCTACACAGGTGTTTTTACACGTTTCACCAGGAGGTTTCAAAATGGGATTTTTCGACGATATCGCCAAGACGCTAAAGCAAGGATTGGACACCGCCTCCAAAAAAGGCGGCGAAATGGCTCAGGCCGCTCGCCTGCGGGTAGACCTGTTCAACCAGAACCGCGACCTCGAGAGTGCTTACAACAAACTCGGTAAAGCGGTTTACACACACGCAGACCCGCTCGAGCAGGCCAGCATTCGGGTCGAAATTGACAAAATTAAACTTGAAGTGGCACGGCTTGAGCAGGAACTCCGCGACATCGGTGAGGACCCGGATAAAGTGGAAGTAAACGAGGCAGACCGAACTGTAACCGTTTCGGCAGTTCCGCCGCACACCGAAACCACCCCCACGGGAACAACTTCCTCGAGCGCTCCAAAGATTGACCTCGAGAAGTAAGCTCGAGAAGTAAGCTCGAGAAGTGGGTTCGAGAAGTGGGTTCGACTAAAACTCTTGGGTTTGCGCCTCCGGCTGTTTTGAGATAAGCGGCACCTATCGGGCCATCCTGGGGGTTATTGGTTTGCTCTTGGCGTTTGAGGGCAGACCAACCAATAATCAATTACAAATTACCCGAGAGCAGACCCGTCAGGTGCCGCTTATCTCAAGATGCCGGAGGCGTTTCACATTTCCGCTCGAGCTACAACCCCCACGCTCGAGCCAAAAATAAGCCAACTGGCTTACCCATCAACATAAATCAAAGCGTTAGATTATACTCGAGCGAACCGGACCCCTGTCTCCTTGGACGAGTTTCCGCAGATTCGCTCGAGGATTATCTATGCTGATGATTGAAGTTGAAAACCTACAAAAGCACTACACCGTGGCCGAGAAAGAAGCGGGCTTGAAGGGCAGTTTAAAATCGTTTTTCTCGAGGAAAACCAAGACCGTCAAGGCGGTGGACGGCGTTTCTTTTTCGCTTGAGGGTGGGGAAATGGTAGGTTTTCTCGGCGCAAACGGCGCAGGCAAAACCACCACGCTCAAGATGCTTTCCGGGCTATTGCATCCCTCAGGGGGCCGTGTTTTAGTAGCAGGCCACACACCGTATCAGCGTAAAGCCAGCTTCCTGCGGAATATCACGCTGGTGATGGGCCAAAAAACAGCAACTGATGTGGGATTTACCCGCACTGGACAGTTTTCTGGTGAACGCCGCCATCTACGAAATTCCCGAAGCCCGCTTTCAGGCCACCCTGAAGGAATATTCAGAAATCCTCGAATTAGGCGGCCTGCTCAACAAACAGGTTCGCAAGCTGAGCCTGGGCGAGCGCATGAAGTGCGAACTGGCCGCCGCGCTGCTGCACCAACCCAAAGTGCTATTTTTGGACGAACCTACAATAGGGCTGGACGTGAATATGCAGGTTCGCATCCGCGAATTCGTGGCCGAGTACAACCGCAAATTCGAGGCCACCGTGATTCTGACCAGTCACTACATGGCCGATGTGACCGCACTCTGCTCGAGAATTGTGGTCGTAGACAAGGGGAAAGTGGTACTGGACGGGTCTATTGAAAAGCTGCTCGAGCGGGCTACCGATAAAATTGTGGGCCTTGAGTTCTCGAGCCGGGTGGAAAGGGATGTGCTCGAGCGCTACGGCGTGGTGCAGAGCTTGGACGGACTGAACGCCAAACTGTTGATTCCCAGAGCACAGGCCAGTGTTTTAGCTGCAAGAGTTCTCA
>JACMOA010000381.1 GCA_014378225.1 Deinococcales bacterium
AGTTCAAAACCTGAGGCTGGACTCTGCCGACGGAGCGCTCCCCCATACTGATTTTTATCTTTTTGCCAAGCCAAATAAGGCACGGTATAAATGACTTTACCGCCCTCGAGCAGTTCAAACACATTGGGGTTCGGCACAGGAGAATATTGAGGTTTTAGAATTTTCTCAGTGTAGTCAAAGGTGTGGGTTCCGCGCACCGGGTAAGTTTTTCCCTCGAGCAAGGCTATCCGACATCCTAAAAAAAGTGCTCGAGTGCCGCCTTTCATCTTCTCTCCTTTGCCACTGTTTCAGAGCCTCGAGCGACCTGCAAAATATTGTCTTCAGACACCAGACCTCCAGTCTTTCCCTTCTCGCTCCCCATCTCCCCTGCTCCCCATCACTCGAGCGATTAACACCCAACAAAGCAGTGGCTCGATTTCACCCATTCATACGCTCATAGCGTAAAATGAGAGCATGACGGTTCCCAACGCTCGAGAAAAGAATTGTGTGGTGCTGGTAGACGGCCACGCTCTGGCCTACCGCTCTTATTTTGCCATCCAGCACGACCTGACCACCAGCACGGGCGTTCCGGTCAAGGCTATTTTAGGGTTTATTAAGGCGCTGCTCAAGGTACTCAAGGACAATAAGTGCGGCATTATCGTCACCTTCGATGCTCCGGTGAGGACCTTTCGGCACGAACAGTTTGAGGGCTACAAGTCAGGCCGGGCCAAGATGCCCGAGGATTTACCAGGTCAGATTCAGCGCATCAAAAAGATTGTGGAGCTGATGAATATCGTTCACCTCGAGCTACCGGGGTTTGAGGCCGATGATATCCTGGGAACCCTGACCGGGAAGGCCACGCTCGAGGGCTACGAGGTTCGGATTCTCACCAGTGACCGCGACAGCTACCAGCTCATATCTGAGTCCGTGAGCGTGATTCGCAGCGACCACAGCTTGATGACCCCAGCAGGCGTGCTCGAGAAATACGGCGTGACTGTGGGCCAGTGGGTAGATTACCGCGCACTCACCGGAGACTCGAGCGACAACATTCCCGGTGCAAAGGGAATTGGTGAAAAAACTGCTGCCAAGCTGCTGCAAGACTACGGCAGCCTGGACCGCATTCTCGAGGAAGCCGACGCTGGAACCTTGCTGCCGGTCAAGGTGGGCGATAAAGTGCGGACCAGCCGCGAAAACGTGGTGTTCTCGAGGGAAATGAGCCGTATGGTGCTGGATTTACCTATCGAGATGGACTTTGGGGAAGTGCTGGACCATCAACCCAATTTAGAAGCGCTGATAGAAGAGCTGCAAACGCTCGAGATGAAAACCCTGGTGGCCGAGGTGTCCGCTCAAGCGGTGGCTAAAGGCAAACCCAGCCCGTACAAGCCTCCACTGACCTCGAAAACCCAGCAAAGCCCGCTGTTTAACGAACCCGCAGCCCTCGAGCTGACCGATTGGACCTTACCCAGCGCAGAAACCGGAGATGTGGTGTGGGGCTATACCCTATCCAAAGAATTCGATTTGACCGCCCAGATGCTCGAGGTGGGTTTCACCGATGGAGACAAAATTTATCAGGCCCAAGTAGACCCGGAAAGGGGCGTGGATTACGCGGCATTCTCGAGCCAGAAGGTTTTAAATGCCGCCAACGCCAAGGCGCTATCTACCCACCTGAGTTTGCACGGAGTTAGCGTGGAACCCGGTGAAGACCCGCTGCTGATGGCGTACCAGATGGACACCTCCGTGACCACCGAAAAAGAAATGGCTTTCCGGCACGCTGGACTCGAGTGGCCTAAAGATGCAGGCTCGAGGGCCAGAATCACTCGAGATTTGCTCCAGTCGCTTCCGGCCAAGTTGAATGAGGCGCAAAAAAGTTTGTACGAGGACCTCGAGAAGCCACTCTCTAAGGTGCTAGCCCGCATGGAACTGCACGGAATTCGTGTGGATGTGCCGTATCTAAAAGCCCTTTCAGACAGTTTAGGAGTTCGCCTCGAGCGCCTGGAAATTGACATTCAGGAGCAGGCTGGACGTCCCTTTAAAATCTCGAGCCGCGACCAGCTCGAGACGGTGCTGTTTGACGAACTCAAACTCAGTGCAGGCAAGAAAACTAAAGCTGGGGGCAAGCGCAGCACGGCGGTGGCTACCCTCGAGCCACTGCGCGACGTTCACCCTATCGTGCCGCTGATTCTGGAATACCGCGAACTGAGCAAACTCAAAAGCACCTACCTGGACGCACTGCCTGCACTGGTGCTCGAGCACACCGGGCGGGTTCACACCACCCTACAACAAACGGCGGTGGCCACCGGGCGGCTCTCGAGCCTGAACCCCAACCTGCAAAACATTCCCATCCGCAGTGAGCTGGGCCGTGAAATTCGCAAGGGTTTTATTGCCGACGAGGGCTTCGCGCTGATTGCTGCCGACTACAGCCAGATTGAGCTGAGATTGATGGCCCACATCTCGCAGGACCCTATCATGCTCGAGGCGTTTCGGGAGGGTGCGGACATCCACCGCCGCACCGCTGCACAAATTCTGGGTGTACTCGAGGAGAATGTGACCACGCAGCAACGCCGCGCCGCCAAGACCATCAACTTTGGCGTGCTGTACGGGATGAGCGCCCACCGTCTCAGCGGAGATGTGGGTCTGCCGTTCAAGGAAGCCCAGGGCTTTATTGCGCGGTATTTTGCGCTATATCCCAACATTCGTGGCTACATTGACCGCACCCTCGAGTTCTGTCGAGAAAAGGGCTATGTGGAAACCCTAATGGGCCGTCGGCGCTTTGTACCCGAGGTCAACTCGAGCAATCGAAACGTGCGCGAGGCCGCAGAAAGGGTGGCCTATAACATGCCGATTCAAGGCACGGCGGCGGACATCATCAAGATTGCCATGGTTCGGCTCGAGCCAAAATTAATCGCTCTGGGAGCGCGGCTTTTGCTTCAGGTTCACGATGAACTGATTGTGGAATCTCCGCTCGAGCGGGTAGAAGAAGTCAAATCTATCTTGCTCGAGGAAATGCGCGGCGCGTTTACCCTGGACGTTCCGCTCGAGGTGGAAGTGGGTGTGGGGGCCAATTGGTTTGAGGCAAAATAAAGGTCGCAAACACGGGATGGCCCGGAAGGCGAGCAGGCGGTCTGGCCCGGTAGTGCGGTGAGGCCCGTGAGGTGCCGTTCTCGCCAAGCGGCCTAGCCCGTCAGGTGCTGTAGTTGGGCCAAGACATTGCCGTTCAGACCAAGACGGTTGGAGGGTGACACTTTTGCCCTTGTCTTAGATTTTGCTCGAGCGCCCATAAATCCTCTTGGTTTTCACGGTATGCTAGCGGAAAACTCTGCGAATTATTTTGTAAACCTATGCAAACCACGCCTCACCCCTCGCTGCATTTTCTAACGCCCCTCTCGAGCGCCCAAACCTTTGCTGAGGTGGCCTCTGGCCTGCTCGAGCTGGCCCTGAATCTCACCTCGGCACACGGGGCGCGGCTGTTGATGCCAGAACCCGGCGGAGACTTGGTAGAATACGTTACTCGAGGACGTGGGTTTTCGCTGTTTGACGCTGCCGAAAGTGCTCAAGGAGCGTTTATTCTGCGCGAGGCTCAGATTGGGCGGGATTTCGCTCACCTTCCGGTGGGTCAGGGCGACCTCTGGGGCGTGCTCGAGCTGATTTTTCCCGAACACGATTCGCTCGAGGGTTTAGTTCATCTGCTGGGTCTGGTGGGTTTTGCGCTCGAGGCTACGGGCAGGCGTGAGATGGGAAAGCGCCACCTCAGCCGGGACCGACTGCTCACCGAACTGGCCCACGCGCTGGGCGGAAAACTCGAGCTGGGCGGGGTTTTAAGCACGCTGACCGCATTTACGGCGGCGGCTCTGAGTCTCGAGCGCTCTTTTATCGGCCTTTTTGAAAAGCTCGAGGCGGAGGGGGCCACGACTGGAGAATTGCACACTTACGGCTTTAATGAGCGGCTGATGGGTCAACCCCTAAAGCTTTCGAGCGAGACGCACCGCAAGCTGATTCAGAGGCGCGAGGCTTTACTGGTGCGCGGTCCGCGTGACCATCAGGGGTCACTAGCCCGCCATATGGCCGGACACGGAATGCACGCCTGTCTGGTGGTTCCGCTGTTTGCGGGCGGCAAACCTCTGGGCCTGCTCTACGCCGATACCACCGACGTGAGCGCGTCCCTGCTCGAGAGCGACATCGAACGCGCCGGCTGGCTAGCCGAGGGCATCTCAATGGCCCTCGAGCGCACCCTGATGTATGCTCAGGAATCGCGCAAACGCCGCGCTGCTGAAGGATTACGGGAACTCTCGAGCGCCCTGAGCAGCAGCCTGCATCTGGGCGAAATTCTTGAGGGTCTGCTCGAGCACTCTCTGAGCCTGTTTACCGCGTCTGCCGTGGCCGTGTTCGAGCTTGACGGGGACGGGGAAACCCTGCGAATCCGCAGCTCGGTGGGCCTGGAGACCGAATACATCCTGCGAACCCAGGCCAAAGTGGGCCTGGGAACCTTGGGTAAGGCGTTGCCCGAGGGCCGCCCCGTG
>JACMOA010000382.1 GCA_014378225.1 Deinococcales bacterium
AACTCTTGACTGATGCCGAGAAAAAGCGGGCCTGGGCCGAGTATCTCAAGAACGGTGACGGGTTTTTTGTTCGATAATCAAGAAAACAGAGTTTGGTCTCTATTCTCAACTCGAGCTACTTTTGAACACCCGGCGGGTAATCACCTCCACCGCCTGTTCAGCGGCCCGCTCCACCGAGAGGCCGTCCAGAATAGGAATGTTTTCTCGTCTGGCCCCCTCGAGCAGGCTGTCCTGAATCTGGCGAATTTGCGGAAAGTAGTGCAAATAGCGCTCCACCGGGCGGTGTTGCTGGGTCTCGAGGTCGCGCATTTTGAAGTGGCCCCGGTGCTCGTCTTCGTCTGGAACCGCTACCAGCATGGGAACCAGGGTGGCATCTTTAGAGGCGTATCCACCCAGATACTCGGGAACCACATGCACCCCCTCGAGTATCACGCTGCTGTGTTCCTCGATAGAGCGCCGCACCACCGCAGATAGCCCCACGCTGACTTGCTGCACCTGTTCGCGGAAACCCTGAAGCAGGTTGCGGGTTGAGGGCGCATTGTCCCTGGACACCCCTGGCGGCAAGATGGCCTGCCACGCGGTGAAGGTGCTGGCGTGTAGGGTAGGCAGCAATTCCCGGCTCACCATCGCCCGCATTACCTCGCGAACGCTGTCCGAACTGACAATGCGGGTAATGCCCAGGCGGTACGCGATTTCGGAGGCCAACAAACTCTTTCCAGTTCCGGTCACACCGCCAATCAGGATGATGATGGGTTTGGCAGGGTGGCGCAACGAGCGCAAGATGCGGTAACGGTCTGCTAAATCGTCGCCCAGGTCGCGACGAACCAGATTTTCGGTCCGCTCTCTCAGGCTCGAGCGGGAAACCTCGTCAAGTCCTTCCTCGCGCAGCGTCTGCTCCACTTCCCTGGCAATGCGTTGTGCGTAAGACGCTTCTATTCCAGCTGCCAGCAAAGTCTGGGCCAGAATACCTTTGCTGAAGGAGAATGACACGTCGGTTCCGTCCTCGAGCACCTCGATTTCGCCCAGGGTGCGGTAGCGGTTGAGGTAGAGGTTCCGAGTTCCATTCCCCTCGAGACGTTCCAGCGCCTGGGCCGCCACCTCTTCGAGCTGTTGAGGGTTAATCTCCTGAACACCTTTGAGGTGCAGGGTACGGTCTACCTCGAGCGCTGCACTGTAGGCGGCGCGGGGGGCCAAGCCTACCCGCTCAAAACTGCGGGCCAGAATGCCGCGTGAAAAAGGAACCCGGCTGGTCTGGTCCTGCACAATAATGCCCTCAAAGGTGGGCGTCTGCTCCTCGAAGCGCTGCCCCAGCTCGGTTCCGGCCACCTTTCGGGCGTAGTGTGCCACCAGTTTTTTGAGGTCCAGCGTGCTCAGCTCGAACTGTTCCAACTCGCGCAGATGGGTTTCCACACCCTGAGAAACTGCCTGCGCGTCGTTGTCCTCGAGTCCGGCGTTGAGCAGGGATTCCGTGACCAGTCCTTTTGAAAAAGGCCAGCGCAGTTTTCCGCTCGAGAGGTAGATGTCTGGCATGTGCAGTTACAAGTAATGAGCTATGAGTAATGAGTAATGATCTAAAAGAGGGATTTGGGTGAGTTCAGTTCGCTCGAGTGTGTAAGTTCTGCTCGAGAGTCAGCCCGTAGGTTACTCTCCCCGAGCGGGAAGATTAGGCCAAAAATGTCTCACTGGACTTTATGGAAGCGCTAATGCTTGGGTGGGGTGGTTGCGACTGGAGGCGCAAAACCTATAACCGATAACCGACCACTGAAAACTAAGCCTCTCACCTTCTAAAAACACCCTCGAGCAAGAAAGCCAGCGATTTATCCATCTCCAGCTCGAGCGAGGTGTCCGAGCGGTACGCGGCCCAGCGCAGGGCGGTCATCAGGTAGTTGTCGGCTATCAGGTTACTCATGCGCTCGAGCGAGATATCGGCCCGAATTTGTCCGCTTTCGCGCAGTGGCAAGAGGATAGCCTTGATGACCTGCGCCAGCGGCGCGGCGTTGTAGGCGGTTTTGGCCCGCAGCGGCTCTGGGTTGAGAAACTCGTAGGCCAATGGCAAAAATAAATCTCGCTCTTTGGCGGTTTCCAGGGTCAGCAGTTTCCACATTCCGGCCAGAATCTCGAGCGGTTCATCTCCGCGCTCGAGGGCCTGTTCGGTGTAGTCCTGCACACTCGAGACGATACTGGCCCCGTAGTCCAGCAGTACCGATTCTTTATAGGGGTAGTAATTGAAAAAAGTGCCCCTCGAGACGTGCGCTCCTTTGGCGATGTCCGTGGCTGTAGTTTGATGAAAACCGCGCTGTTTAAATAAATCTATAGCCACCTGATAAATACGGGCGCGGCGGCGCTCTTTCTGGCGCTCTCGCAAGGAGGGTCCTTCCATACGGGGCAGTGTAACGTACACATCCCTAAATTACACCCGGTTTAAGAGAAGTGTAGAAATCTTGTCTAGCTCGAGCAGTTCTGATTATTTTGGACCCAGCAGTTTAACTTTTGCGCTCACCCAGTTCCAGCAGCACCCTGGACTTCACTGCATCACCCAGAAAGGCCAGCCCAGCGTTCAGAACCACCAGTCCCAGGGTTCCCAGCCAGAAGTACGGCTCACGGGCGTTCTTGCGGCGGTTGGCCTCGAGCGTGAGGGTCAGACCTAAGCCAAACAGGGTTAGGCCGATGGGCGCATAGGTGAGCCATTTTTTGCGGTGCTCGAGCGTTTGGTCAGGCACAGGACTTTCAGAACGGGGTGCGCTCGAGGGAAAAGTGCTGTTTTGGAAAGGTTCTTTTGAAGGTTCGGGTTTGTCTCGAGTGGCAATCTGATAGATTTCGTCCACGGTTTCGGCAAAGGTCGTGACCACTTTGTTGACACTTTGCTCGAGCCGATGCGTGCTTTCCTCGAGCTGTTCCACACGACTCTCGAGGTCGGGGTCGAGGGACGGTGGGTACTTGACCGCGCCCCCTTGCTCTCGCAGGTTGGTAACTTGTTCGTCTGACGAGTCGGCTAGCGCGCGCCAGCGGATGACATCCACATCAGGGGTCAAGCTTTGCAGAATGCGGTAGGCAACCCCGTCACCCTCACGGATGATGCCCAGCAAAACGTGCTCGGTGCGGGTAGTTTCTGCGCCTAGTGAGCGGGCCTCGGCTGCCGAAAGCTCCATCACCCGCCGCGCTCGAGGGGTGATACTCGGCGCATCACTCAGCCTCGAGCCTTCTCCTTTTCCGATGATTTCCTCAACCTGACCGCGCATCCCCTCGAGTGAAGCGCCAAACTCCTGTAAAATCTGCGCGGCGGTTCCCGCTTCACGCATCAGGCCCAGCAGCAGGTGTTCCGGTCCCACCATCGCGTGGCCTAACTTATTTCCTTCTTCTCTGGCGTAATGAAAAACCAAACGCGCTCGGTCATCGTACCTATTCATGACCCAGTGTACCCACTGCTTTGTAGAGGGGATAAGAAGCCGCTCGAGCGCCTTTCTTGACCCTTTCTTAATCTGCCCCTGCCCTGCTCGAGTTCTAGGGTTATCATCTCGCGCTCAGACGGCCTTTTTGATATACTCGAGCGGTTCCAGACAATCCAGCCCAGACCCCCTAACAGCGTCAGGCCATCAAGATGTTGTACTAAAACCCTAGACGGATACAATATTTGGTATTAAGCTGTCCAGAGTTTACAGCAAGACCCTGGAGCGGCAGACCTCTGCGGCTCGAGCTGTGTTGTTTGCCGCTTACTGATTACCGTGCGATTTAGATGCGCCAAACGCTTTTCAGCAACACTCGAGGAGAACACTTTTATGACCCAAACCGCCCCCCGCACACTGAAGAATTTCGACGAAAACGCCCTGCACATCGCCAAGCGCCAGTACATGCAGCCCGAGGATGTTGGGGTGGCGGGGCTATTTTCGAGGGTAGCCCACTGGGTAGCAGGCGCGGAATCGCTCGAGGCCCGTTCAGGTTGGGCGCAGAAATACTTTGTCCTGATGGCGGATAAAAAGTTTTGCCCCGGTGGGCGGGTGCTGGCGGGTGCCGGAACAAAGCACGGCAATGTTTTGAATTGCTTCGTGCAGGGGGCTACCGAATTTGACCCCTCGAGCTTTGAAGGCGTGATGGAAGTGGCTAAGAAACTAGCCCTGGTCACCAAAGTAGGCGGCGGAAACGGGGTCAACTTGGACGTGTACACCCCCCGCTCGAGCGCGTCCCGCAGCGACGGCGGCGTGCGCGGTTGGGTCTACATGAGTGCCGCGCACAGGGATGTGGAGGACTTTCTCGAGGGCCTGATGCGGCCTCCCACCCAGCCCGACGGCGATAAGCAGCCGATGGCGATTCGCAACTGGACTCGAGTGATTTACGGGCAGGCCATTTCACCGGAGTTGGTGGCCCGCGCTCGAGCGAACGGAGTGCTGATTGTTCGCCAGCTTCCAGAAGGCGTACAGACCGTTCACGATGATATGGGCGGCATTATTGACAGCGCCCGCTGGGTGGCGGAGCAGGGCAAGATGGGCCTCGAGCCGAGAATTGACCTGTCACACTTACGGGCCGAAGGAACCGCGATTAAGGGTTCGGGCGGCAGCTCGAGCGGGCCAGTTTCTTTTCTGGTGGAAATTTTTGACAACTTTCTCGAGTGGGCCAATCTGGGCGCGGAAACGAGTGGGCCAGTGAATACGCTGCGTTACTGTTACTCCCCGGTTCTGAGAGTTGTGAGGCAAGGTGGAACGCGTAGGGGCGCTGGTATGGCTACGATTTCTATCGAGCACACCGACGTTTTAGACTTTCTGACCGCCAAAGATTTGGACCGCGAAGCCAGTGAAGGCGACATCTCCACCTTTAATATCAGCATTCTGGTGGGTGAGGCGTTCTGGCAAACCCTGCAAGCGGACGGTCTGTGGAAACTGGACTCGAGGGATGTTCCCGGAAAGTATTACCCGGTTGCACTCGAGGAAAAATACAGTGGCAGCACTCCTGAATTGCCCGCTCGAGCGGAGGATGGAGCGCGGGGTGTTCCGGTGTACGCGGGTGGAATTCCAGCCAAATGGCTGTGGCGTGAGATTGCCACCCACGCCTGGAGCACTGGAGAGCCGGGACTGGTTTTTGCTGACCGCATCAACGAGTTCAGCGCTTTGAAGAATCTGGGAGAGCGCTATCAAATTAAGTGCACAAATCCCTGTGGAGAAATCCCTCTCACCATTGG
>JACMOA010000383.1 GCA_014378225.1 Deinococcales bacterium
AACTGGGCTGGCCGTTCTGGGAAATTCAAATTTTGCTGCGGATGGGACAGAAAGACCCTGCCCGTGCACTCGAGGGCCTGGAAAAAATTCGCAAACTGGGTTTGCTAGGTCTGCTCGAACGGGCGCAAGGGGTGATAACCAGGGGACTTAATCATTCGCTCGAGTTGGGAGAGGAATAGAGCGGCTGTGCCGCTCTGCGAACGTCAAACGCTGAATGCCGACTTGTTTTTGGCGTTCAGCGTTTGATGTCTTGGTCTAAACAGCACCTGTCGGACTCTGTCGTCAAAGTGTGCGCCTCAAGTGTACGAAAACATGAGGATATTGAATTCGCCAACAGAGTCCTGTCAGGCCAGACCGCATTCGCAACCTTGCAAGAGGTTCTTTTTGTAAGCCACGTCCTACTTTTGTACGTCTGTCCCTATCCTCGAGCGCCCCGTCTGACGTATTCTTAACCTATGGAAGCACAACAAGGTACGTTACGCATCAAAACTGGATTTGCCGAGATGTTCAAGGGTGGGGTCATCATGGACGTGGTGACGCCGGAGCAGGCCCGCATTGCCGAGGCCGCAGGAGCCACGGCAGTGATGGCGCTCGAGCGGGTTCCAGCCGACATTCGCAAGGACGGCGGGGTGGCCCGTATGTCAGACCCCACCATGATTAAGGGCATTCTGGCGGCGGTTAGCATCCCAGTCATGGCCAAAGTTCGCATCGGTCACTTTGTGGAAGCCCAGATTCTTCAGGCTCTGGGCGTGGACTTCATTGACGAGTCCGAAGTTTTAACCCCCGCAGACGAGGCGTATCACGTTGAAAAGCACGCATTCAAGGTTCCTTTTGTAAATGGGGCCAAGGATTTGGGCGAGGCCCTGCGCCGCATCGGGGAAGGCGCGGCCATGATTCGCACCAAAGGCGAGGCTGGAACCGGAAATGTGGTAGAAGCCGTGCGTCACGCTCGGTCCATCCTGGGCAGTATCAGAAGTATTCAAAGCCGTCCGCTCGAGGAACTCATGGCGGTGGCTCGGGATTTGCAAGCTCCTTACGAGTTAGTGCTTTATATTCATGAGCATGGCAAGCTTCCGGTGGTCAACATGGCGGCGGGCGGCATTGCTACACCCGCAGACGCGGCCCTGATGATGCAGCTCCGCATGGACGGCGTATTTGTGGGCAGCGGCGTCTTCAAAAGCGGCGACCCCGAGAAGCGCGGCAAAGCCATCGTGCGGGCCGTAACGCACTTCAATAACCCCGATATTCTGGCCGAAGTCAGCACCGACTTGGGCGAGCCAATGGTGGGCATAAATCTGGATACCCTCGAGATTGAGCAACGCATGGCCTTGCGTGGCTGGTAGCTTGCTCGAGCGATTTGAGATTAAAGTTCTATTCTGAAGTTGGGGAGCAGGGGCGCGGAGGAGCTGAGGGGAATTTCTCCCTATCACCCCTGCCCCCTGCTTTTCTGCTTTAGATAAGGACACACCATATGACTCAACCTAAAATAGGCGTCCTAGCCCTCCAGGGCGCATTTCGTGAACACAAGCAAACCCTCGAGCGCCTGAACATAGAGGTCACAGAAGTTCGTCTCCCTCGAGATTTAGCGGGTCTTTCCGGCCTGATAATTCCGGGCGGAGAATCTACCACGATGGGCAAACTGATGGTGGATTATGACTTGCTGGAACCCATTCGTGAATTCTCCTCGAGCGGGGGAGCCATCTGGGGAACCTGTGCAGGCGCTATTTTGCTGGCAAAGCAGATTGAGGGCGTGCCGCCGCAGTTTGGCACTCAGCCCAGCCTCGAGCTGATGGATATGCGCGTGCGCCGTAACGCTTTTGGGCGGCAGGTGGACAGCTTTGAAGCGCCGCTGGAGGTCAAAGGTCTCGAAACCCCATTCAATGCGGTGTTTATCCGCGCTCCCATCATCGAGTGGGTGGGGGAGGATGTGGACGTGCTTTCAAAGGCGGAGGGAGAAATTGTGCTTGCCAGAGCGGGAAGACTGTTGACCTCGAGCTTTCACCCAGAGCTAACCGGAGACTCGAGGTTGCATGAACTGTTCCTGAGCATGATTTAGAAGTAGACCCCTTATACCGGGTTGCCTTCATTACTTTCCACCCCGGAAAAGGCACCGGAATGGAAATCCATTACAGCAACCCGGTATTCTAGTTTTCTCGCTCCACTCGGCCTTGAAGAGATGAAACTTCTTCAAGGCAACTTGGTATTACAGAGCATTATTTCTGGGCCACTTTCTTCACCAGAATAACCAATCCCTTTTCAGGAAAGGCGCGTTGATAGCGCACGGTGGTGAGAGTATCCAGCTTTGTGTCGTAATCCGACTTTTCGGTGGACACCTCGAGCACGCCACCGCGCAACTCGAGCGTGGGGTCATCCGTGTCTGGGGCATCGTCGCGGTTTTTACCCGACCAGCGGGTCAGGTAAGTATTACTGAAACAATCCTCGAGCGCTTCTGTTTGTTGAGAAAGGACTTGAAGTGTAGAATTCAGCTTGAGCCACACCAGTGAAATGGCGCTGCCCGCGCCACACAGGCCCTGCACGTTACAGCCGCTTCCCAGGGTGGCCTGAAAGGTGAGATACCAAAACCCTCTTTTCTGGACCAAATCAATCACTCGTGTATTTGCTGCGCCTCCGCTGGGGCGGCTCTTGGGGTCCGCGCCGTCGTAAGTTCCAGTGGTGCAGCCCGCAATTTGGTTTTGCAGGTTCACTCGAGCGCTCACCTTTCCCTGAACGAGTTGAAACACGCCGCTCGAGTAGGCCGTGACCCGGATGGCGTCGCGCTGACTTTGTGCGGCTGGCCTACTGTTTTGCGCGACTGCTGCGCCCGTGAGCGCTGCTGACAACAGTAAAAAAAGTATCCGGGACATGGTATGAGTTTAGGTACTGAACGACGCAATCACAAGCTTGTTGTGGAACGATTTGGACCAACTAGGACTCTCGAGCTGAGACCCTCGAGCTGAGACCCTCGAGCATTGAACCGATTCTGTGCTCGAGGGTGCTAAATCAAAGACTCATGCTTGCGTTTGCTAATCTACCCTCGAGAACCGTTTTTGAGGAGACAAACTATGCGTGTGTTGCGTTTTCTGGCTCGAGTAATGCTGATTCTGGCGCTGTTGCTGGGTGCAGTTCTGGCCTATTTCTACTTTTCTACAACCGTTCAAATTAAAGGCGAGGTGCGCCTGAAAGGACTGACCGGAGACGCTCGAGTGACGCGGGACGCTCAGGGTGTGGCCCATATCAAAGCCAGCACGGACCAGGATGCTGTTTTCGCTTTGGGCTACACCCATGCTCAGGACCGATTATGGCAGATGGAATTTCAGCGGCGCATCGGGGCGGGGCGGCTGAGCGAGGTGTTGGGCAAAGCTGCGCTCGAGCAGGATAAATTCTTGCGAACCTGGGGCTTTTACCGGGCGGCGCAAGCGGATTTACCCAGACTTTCTCAACGCTCGAGAACGATGCTCGAGGCGTACAGTGCGGGGGTAAACGCCCGAATAGCGCAGGGAAAACTTCCGCTCGAGTTTACAATTTTGCGCTTTAAACCCGCGCCGTGGACTCCAACGGACAGTTTAGTGTGGCAGAAAATGATGGCTTTTGACCTCAATGACTCTTGGGAAACCGAGCGTGATAATGCGCTTCTGGACGCTAAATTAGGCCGGGAACGCCGCAAACAACTGGAGCAGGAAGCTCCAGAGAATGGCCCCAGTATTCTGTCAAAAGCCGACCTCGAGCAGAGCGGTATTCAGGCAATAGGGGAGACGGTGGAACCCGCTCGAGCTGCATTGGCCGCGCAAACATTGCGGCAGCTCGCGGGACTCGAGAACCGCATTGCAGATTTGGGATTTCAGCCCATGGTGGGCAAGGGGTCTAACAGTTGGGTGGTGTCTGGGCGCTTTACCCAGAGCGGCAAACCCATTCTCTCCGACGACCCACACCTGACCATGTCGGCTCCGTCCTTGTGGTATCTGGCTTCGCTCGAGGGTAAAACTCTGAAGGTGGTGGGGGCCACCATTCCGGGCCTTCCCGCCGTGGTTATCGGGCGCAATGAGCGCATTGCCTGGGGCGTGACCAACTTTGGCAACGACGCGCAGGATTTGTTTCTCGAGCCTGCTGGGGTTGCTTTGACGGATGTGGAAGAAATCATCAAGGTCAAGGACGGCCCGGACGTGCGCCTGACCGTGCGCTCGAGTGCGCGTGGACCCATCATCAGCGAGGTGATTACGGGCGTACCGCAGCGGGTGGCCCTGAGCTGGCCCGCTCTGCAACCTGGAGACACTACCCTGGACGCTTTTCTGGAAATTAATTACGCTCAGAACTGGACCGAATTTCGGGGTGCGATGCGCCAATACGTCAGCCCCAGTCAGAACTTTATTTATGCCGATGTAGACGGAAACATCGGTTATATTGCACCTGGCAAGATGCCAATTAGGGCCGGAATGGACGGTGAAACTCCGGTCTCGAGTGAGGTGGGCCGCTGGACGGGTTTTGTGCCATTTGAACGCTTGCCGCAGGTTTACAATCCGCCAGAAGGGTTTATTGTCACCGCCAATCACAAAGCGATTCCCGCCAGCTACCCGTACCCGTTAGGAGGCGAGTGGGCCGCGCCGTGGCGGGCTGAGCGCATCCTCGAGCGCCTGAGCGAACTCAAAACGCGGGGAAAAATTACACCCGACGACATGCGAAGCCTTCAGATGGACCAGAAAAGCCGGGTCTGGGAGCTATTCAAGGCGCAAATGCTGAGTGTAACGCCCTCGAGCGGCGGTACAAAGGACCTGGAAACTCGCGCCCTCGAGCAGTTGCGGAACTGGGACGGCATCATGGGCGAGAAAAGTGTACCAGCCAGTATTTTTGCCGCTTGGTACAAAGAACTGAGCAGAATGCCGCGTGATGAAATTGCCGACCCGCAGTTTGGGGAATACCGGAACAACCCCTATTTTCTGTCCCAACAGCTCGAGCAGAACGGAACTTTCTGTAAAGCGCCCGGCATCCCAGACTGCAAAACCCTGCTCTCCAGCACCTTCAAAGTCGCAATTGCTGACCTCGAGCGCAGACTGGGTGGCACGGTGAGCAACTGGGAATGGGGCAAGCTGCACCGCGCCGAGATGCGGCATGGGGCGCTGAACAGCGTGCAGACGCTGCGCGAGGTGTGGACCCGCTCGAGCAGTAACGGCGGTGGCTTTGCCACAGTCAACGTGGCCGGATACGACCAGGACACCTTCACCCAGACGCACGGCCCCGGCTACCGTCAGGTGGTAGATTTGGCCAACATGAACTCGAGCAGTTTTATGATTCACCTGGGACAGTCTGGAAACCCCCTCTCGAGCCACTACGCCGACCTGCTGCGCCCCTGGCACGACGGCAAAACCCTGAACATGACCCTGGATGACGTGGGCGGCGATACCTTGGTTTTGAAGCCAGAATAAGGCTCGAGAGTCGAAAACACACATTTTTTGCTCATTATACGGATTCCGATTGATTCCGTTACGTGTTCCGCTTCGCGGCTCGCTCCACTACACAATCAGAACCGTAGTTTTTCCTAACCGCCCCGCTGTCTTGGGCAAAACGGCACCCCGTGGGGCCTGCCCGCTGAAAATATTGTTCAATACGTTACCGATATTTCCGGAATCCTTATCACTCATAACTTTTCCACTCCG
>JACMOA010000384.1 GCA_014378225.1 Deinococcales bacterium
AGAAGAGCATGGAATAGAAGTAATTTATACACCGCCTTACTCACCCGAATGCAATGCAATTGAAGAAGGGATATCGAAGGTCAAGAATGAGATTCGATCCAATTCAGATAAAAACGCAGAGAATATGATTGATTTAATCGGCAAAGCCCTTGATCACGTCACAGAAAGCAACGCTCAAGGATTTATAAGGCACTGGCAAAAAATGACGGTGCAAAGCTAGGGGAAATGCTGTAGTCACCGCTTCTATTCCAGCGGACGCAAATCCTCGAGCAATTGCCAACCAA
The DNA here is from genome assembly GCA_014378225.1 of Deinococcales bacterium. Taxonomy (GTDB): domain Bacteria; phylum Deinococcota; class Deinococci; order Deinococcales; family Deinococcaceae; genus JACMOA01. The sequence goes on from JACMOA010000384.1 coordinate 285, forward strand.
ATCCTGGCGGCGTGGCCTCGAGAATGTTCCCTAAAAATTTGGAGAGCCGTTCGGCCTTCTGATGCAACTCTTCGTCGCTGGGCCGCACCGCATACAGCTCGAGCGCGGTGAACTGGTAAAACGTCTGGGTGGAACTGAGCGTGCCGTTTTCAAAAAAAGCGAACGGGGGCCGAATCTCGTCCCACAGCAAGCTGACTCCTTCCCACTCGAGCGGAAAAAGGCTCTCGAGGTCCAGCTCGAGTTCTTGCGGATGCCACAGATAACCCTGAATGAGACGGATGGCCTGAGGAGGGGTCATGCGGGACAGTTTACAGGGGGCAGGTTCACAGGTGGCTCGAGCGAACCTAACCCATCAAACCCTCGAGCACACCCCTGACATCTGCACTTTTGAAGCCTTCTGGCTTGAGAATCTTGCCGTCCTCCCGCCGTTTTCCGCTGGACTTTTGCATGTTCGCTCGGTGAACTTCGGCAAAAACCGCGTCTGCATCCACACCGCAGGCCACGAAGGTGCCGTAAGTGACGTACAGCAAATCCGCCAGTTCGTGCAATAAATCGGACAGTTCGAGCACCTGTCCAGCCGCTCGAGCCTTATCAAACTCCGCCATCACCTCGTTAAATTCTTCCCAAATCAGGGTGCGGCGCAGCTCGAGCGTTTGAACATCCGGCATAGCAGGCGAGTCCGGCGCACCCAGACCCACGGCTCTATGAAACTCGAGCAGGTCCATATAATGGCTCATTCCAGCTCTCCACTTGCGTCCTCAAGCCGGACTTCCATCGCCCTGGCATGGGCCTCCAGACCCTCGGCGCGGGCCAGACGGGTGGGGTGTGGAGCTACCCGCTCGAGCGCACCACGGGACAGCCCCACCACGCTGATAATCTTCTGAAAATCACGCACGTTGACCGGGCTGGAGAACCGCGCCGTGCCGGAGGTGGGCATCACATGGCTCGGCCCTGCCGCGTAGTCGCCCAGTGCCTCCATTCTGTCCACGACCACGAAGATGCCGCCCGCGTGCTCTACCCTTCCCACCCAGTCCCAGGGGTTACGCACCAGCAGGCACAGGTGTTCCGGGGCGTACAGGTTGCTCAGCTCGAGCGCCCCCGCCACGCTGTCGGCCAGCACAATCAAGTAGCGCTCGAGCAGGCTGTCTCGCGCCCAACTTCGGTTGGGTTCCGGCAGCGCCTCAAGCTGAAGGTGGATTTCGCGCTCCACTTCCTCGAGCAGTGTTTTTGAATTAGAAATTAGCACTGGAAAAGCCCCGATGTGCTCGGCCTGGGCCATCAGGTCTGCCGCCACGAAACGGGGATTGGCAGTATCATCTGCCAGCACCAGCGTTTCCGTGGGGCCAGGAAGCGCCTCAATGCCCACCGCGCCATACACCAGCTTTTTGGCCGTCACCACAAACAGGTTGCCCGGTCCGGCGATTTTATCCACTTTGGGAACCAGGTTGGTGCCGTAAGCCATCGCCCCAATCGCCTGCGCTCCGCCCACCCGGAACACTTTGGCAATGCCCAGTTCTCTTGCGGTCACGAGTAAAGCCGGGTGAATACTGCCGTCCCTGGCGGGCGGGGTACACACCACCAACTCACTCACCCCCGCCACCAGCGCGGGAACTGCGGTGTGAATCAGGCTCGAGATGAGGGGTGCAGTGCCGCCCGGAATGTAGAGTCCCACGCGCTCGAGCGGACGAACGATTTGGCCCAAAACGCCGTCCTCGCTGTAGTCGGTCCAACTTCCACCCGGCTGCTTGTCGTGAAAGCTCCACACCCTCGAGATGGCGGTATGAATGGCCTCGAACAGTTTGGGGTCAATTGTGGCGTCCTCGAGTTCATCGTCCGTGACACGAAGGCCCTCGAGCGTGGCGTCTGGATAGTCGAGTTTTTGGGTCCACTCGAGCAGACCCGCGTCCCCACGTTCCTGCACGTCTTTCAGAATGCGCCCCACCGCCTCTTCCGGGCTGAGCGCTTCACCAAAACTCTCGAGGATACGTCCTTTCCAGATTTCTGGGGTTTGGGGCGTTTCTCTGAAACGCTTCTTGAATGCCGCTCGAGCCTGGTCCTGGGTGAGAATTCGCATGGGAAATAGTGTAGCGGGAGTGGGTGGGCGGGGTGACTTGCCTGTAAAGACGCTTTACCGTCCTCGCCGTCTTCTTCCCCTTTCTCCACTCTTTGCGGGGGGTCGTGTCAAGTCCAGACCGCTCGAGCGCCCTTTCTCTCGAGCGGGTTCCTTCACGGCTTTACCCTGCGGCTCGAGCAGGCGGGCTTCCAGAATCTGTCCGGCCTCGAGCGGTTGCAGTAGGCGCAGAATTCGGTGGGGAGCCTCCTGTTCGATGTACACCACCGACCTGCCGGGGCGCAGCACAAAAACCCTCACCTCAAGCGCAAATCCGGCGTGCTCGAGCGTGGTGTCTGGCAGCCGCAAAACGTGAGCAGCGCTGCCTACCATCGGCACTTCCAACCAGCGAACGTCGTTGTCTAAATCGCGCAGCAAATGTAGCAGGGAAAGTGGGTCCTGATAGTCCTGCACCATCGCAATCTCAGCCTCGTCTCGAGCGGTTCCCCGACTGCCCTCGAGCTTTTGAGACAGCGTAACCAATCCACTCGAGCGGTCAAAGGTCGTTTCAAAGTGGGTGCGTCCCCGCCCACCGCCTTCTCCAGTCTCGAGGTAACTGGCACTGACCCGGCTTTTGGGGTGCATCCTCGAGATTTGAATCTGGCGGCCCCCGCCTAGAAAACTCCCGGCATAGTCGGTTTGCAGCCGGGTTATCCAGTGGTAGCGGTCTGGCGTAACGCTCCAGTGCTGCTCTCCCACCGCACGGCCCGCCACGCTGAGGCCGTATTTGTACTCTTCGCTCTGCATGATGGGTTCAGTTTAGAACAGATAGCTTGGATTTATACTCGAGCGCATGAACCCCAACGTATTTCTAAACGATTGGCTCGAGGTCATGTTTGAAGCCTGTGAGGGCGGCCATCCCGGTCAGGGAACTGCTTTTCTGGACGGCACTAAAGCTGATGGTAGCGGAAACAACGGTCTCTTTGCCACCCTCGAGCTGTTGAGCGCTACGCAAGCTTCGGACCCCACTTTGCTGGGCTTGAGTGTGGCGGCCCACACCGCTCACACTGCCTATCACATGGAAGTGGGTGTGCGCTGGATGGCCGGAGACCACGGCCCCTTTGACTGGCAAGGAAGTTTCGACCCTCGAGCAGTAGATGAAACCGAATGGAATACCCTCAAAGCTCGAGTGCGAACGGCTTACGACGCACTGGTACAGCTCAACAAAAGCGTGACCGAGTGGAACGACGATTCATTGGGCGGGCTGTCTGGAGCGCTGGCCCACGTTTGCTATCACCTGGGCGCAATCCGGCAAACGGTGAAATTGTTGGGATAGTTTCTAGTACCGCCCAAACCTTTAAAAAGTGAAATTATTGTCCCATAAATCTTTTGGCTCAGCACTCACAACTCATCACTCACTACCAAACAACCTTCCTCACTCGAGCGTTTCCCTTCAAACGCACCCTCCAAACTAAACCAGGATTTGAGTTCCTTGACGTGCAGGGTAAAGTACCGCTCGAGCAAGCGCCACAGCAGGGCGCGGTCTTCGCCCTCGAGAGGAAAATCCATCAGTTCGCGCACTGTGCGTTCAAACACTTCGGTTAAAAACAAACTTACCTCTGTGGAAAGGGCCACGCCCCGGTTTTGCTCGAGCGACCCGGTATTGGGGTCAAAAAAGCGGGGTAACCCCTCAGACTCCAGATAAGTTAGGCGCGGCGCGAGGCCAGACGTGCCGAGCAATTTGAAACTCAGCACCAGCGTCACCCATTCCGGGTCTGGGTGGCTGCACAGGCCCCGCAGGGAAGCTGCCAGCAGCGCGTAAGGGGCGTGGGCTTCCTGACCCTCGAGAAAAAGGCTATCGGCTAATTCACAGAGTAGGTTGGCGTAAGGGTAAAGCTGAGGTTCGCTGAGGCGCGGTAGTGCGCCCTCGAGCGCGGTCTGGGTCAGCAGGCCCAAATCGTCGCCGTGCCGACTGATGTACTGCACGCTCAGGTTCTGAAACAGGTTCAGTTTAGCTACCGTTTTACTGCGCGTGTTGGCCCCCGCTCGAGCGATGAGTTTTAGTTTTCCCCCTGGGCAAAATAGGGTCAAAATCAGGTCAGTATTTGGCAGGACGTGCCGACGCACCACAATCCCGGTTGCTTTTTCAAAACGCCCTTTCACTGGGGTATTTTAGGGGATTCGCTCGAGGGGAAAGGTGGGTTGGGAGTGGGTTGTGGGGAGTGGGTTTTCAGTTGTCGGTTAAGAATTGCGCTCGAGGAAACTAG
>JACMOA010000385.1 GCA_014378225.1 Deinococcales bacterium
CGCCCCGAAGCGTGCAGGTGGAGGTGCTGGCCATTTCGGGTACCCGCCCCCTCGAGACGGTTGAAAGTGGAGAGCACCTCGCGCGCGTACTCACAGAAGGCGGACATCAGGTCTTGAGCCGTGTGGTATTCAAAGACGATGCAGCGCAGATTAGAGCGTGTCTGCTCGAGCGGATGGGAACCGTTCAGGTGATTATCTCGAGCGGCGGCACCGGAATTGCGGGTCGAGATGTTACTATTCCAGTGGTGGAAAGCCTGATTACCAAGCCGATGCCCGGATTTGGCGAACTGTTCAGGATGCTGTCTTACCCGCAGGTGGGCGCGGCAGCCATGCTCTCGAGGGCGGTGGGCGGCCTTGCTGGAAACACCCTAATTTTTGCCCTTCCCGGCTCTTTGAACGCGGTAGAAACCGCATGGAAAGGTTTGCTCGAGTCTGAATTGCCGCATCTGGTGTATGAGGTTTTTAGACAAACAGGTAACATTGGAGTTCCAGCGAATACCTGAGATTGACTTGACCTCTTCTCGAGAACCTGACATGAAATTTGATTTCAGCCGCCTGCTTAAAAGTTTTTTGTTCCTGACGCTCTCGAGTGTCGTCCTGGGTCTGTTCATGCGAGACCTGCAAAAAACACCAGGAGAATGGCCGGTGTTGCTGCTTTCTCTGGTTTTAAGTGTGGGGATACTCTGGGTGGTACTGAGTGTGTTGTGGACTTTGACGCAAGGTCTAAAACAAATTTTGCTTGGCACCGTTCAGGTGATTGACAGCCCTCGAGTGACCGCTCTGCTGGGTATCGGAGTATTGCTTACGGTATTGGGGTTGGGACTCAGGCAGCTCGAGATAGGGTTTCTGGGCCTCAGCTTTGCTGTGGCTGGCTTTGTGTTTCATTGGCCTCGGCTGCTGCTACGGTTTGGGATAAAGACTCAGGTTTCGGTATGGCGCTGGACCCGTCGCCTGCGCCCCACCCCTAAGCTCGAGCTGGTCCCCTACGCCTACGCGCCCAAACCGGGCAGTGCTTCTGCGCCTCAAACCCTGGCCCCCCGCCTCGAGCTGAGCCTTGAGGATGGTCAAGTATGGCTTGAGAATCAAGACAGCGCTAGCGTGTTGGTCAAGGGTCTGGGTAGTGCCGAATTCAACGGCTGGTGGCTACCGCGCAGTCGGGGCGAACGCAAACCGCTCTTAAATACTCTCGAGAAAGTAGAAGCCGACCTGTGGGTTCAGGACTACGAATCTGTACGGGTCAAGGTATGGTGCTGTCGCCTGGAAAACCCGCTCGAGGAGTTTGTGCTCGAGCGGGAGTTGGGCTTTGAAGTGGTGCGGGACGCTCGAGTGTTGAATTAGGGTTCTGGGCTTTCGGTTGAATTTAAAACAATGTGCAGGTTCTAAAAGTTTTTTATAGACGTCAGAACTTCACCCTCAAAGAGTTGCGCGGGGCGCTCGAGTGACCTATAATTCTCTAGCCTGAAGGTTTGCCATGATGGCGGAATCGGTAGACGCAACAGACTTAAAATCTGTCGAGGGCAACCTCGTGCGGGTTCAAGTCCCGCTCGTGGCACCACAGGCAAAAGAAACCCCGTTCACTCGAGCGGGGTTTCTTTTTGTCCTTGCACTCGAGCGTAAACTAAACCTATGGCTACCTGGCGCACCCTTGAAAGCACCATACTCCTGGACGAACTTCCCGGCTTTCACCGCAAATTTCTCGAGTGGCGCGGTGTGGAAAACGCTGCTGAAATGCCGCTGAGACGGGTTCAGCAGCGCGTGGAATCAGAACTCAATAAAATGGCGCTCGAGGGTAAAACTAGGCGGCAGGAGGGAGATTGGGAACTACTCGAGGGATTTGATTTCTCGAGTTGATACGAAAAAAGGGCGGGGTTTAATCCCGCCCTGATGTTTTAAGCTTTCTGCAAGCGAAGCGACCTTAAGGCGTCTTCAGCGCGTACCCAATCCCACGCACCGTCCGAATCAGACCATACCCTTCCAAGTCGCGCAGCTTGGCCCGCA
>JACMOA010000386.1 GCA_014378225.1 Deinococcales bacterium
CCTACCTCACCCTGGCGGCGGTGCTGGTGGGCTTCTATGTTGTGCTGTTGCGCCTGCTCGAGAACTTTTCGGTGGATTACGGCTCGAGTTTGGTGATTGTGGTGTCAGCGGCCTCCTTCTCGAGATTGTTCAGAAGCTCGAATTGTCACCCAAAACGGTGCGGAACTACCTGCTCAATATCTACAGCAAGTTGCAGGTACGAGACCGGGTTCAGGCCGCTCTGCTCGCTCGAGCACAGTCTGGAGAACGGTGGCGCTGATGTTTTGCAAACTTTCAGCCCAGCTCGAGCGCCGCCGCGATAAAAGCGGTGTTCTGGTCTGGCGTTCCCACCGAAACCCGTAAACATCCTTTGAGCGCGTGATAACCCCCCTGTTTACGCACCAAAATTCCCCGCTCGAGCAGACCTTTGTAGGCGGCTTCCAGGTCTGGAGTACGAATCAGCAAAAAGTTGGTGCCCGAGGGGTACACCGTCCAGGTGGAGTGATTTTGTAGGCTCGAGAAGATGCGTTCGCGCTCAAAGGTGGTTTCCCCCACCCGCTCGAGTACAAATTCTGGGCGCTCGAGGGCCACTTCCAGCGCAGCGCTGTGCAGGGCGCTGAAGCCAAACGGAGGAACCAGTTTTTGAATTTCCCGAGCCAGTTCAGGGCTGGTGAGTGCGTACCCGGCCCGCAGTCCGGCCAGTCCCCAGGCTTTGGAAAAAGTCCGTAGACTCAGTACGTTGGCCCGATTCCGTACAATTGCGCGGTAATCACTCCCAGAATACTGGTGATACGCCTCGTCAATCACAAAAATCCAGCGCTCACCCGCCGCCGCCAGCAGCTCGAGCACCTGTTCCTGCGGGTCTAGCCGTCCGGTGGGAGCCTGGGGCTGAGCCAGATAGAATACGCCCTCTCCGCGCTCGAGTTCACGCTTTAACGCCTGGAAGGGTAGAGAAAAATCTGCGTTAAGTGGCACCTCACACAGTTGACCCTCGAGCAGTTGGGCCTCGAGCGCATAAAGAGAAAAACTGGGTTTGACCGTGAGCACCCGGCGACCCATTCCTGCCAGTTCGGTAATCAGGCCAATCAGCACGTTGCTGCCGGTAGTCACGACCACGCCCGCCTCATCCCAACCCTCGAACCGGGCCACAGCGCGGCGCACCGACTCTGCATTCAGGTCCGGGTAGCGGTTCCAGGCGAGGCCCATCACCCGCTCGAGGGCCAATTTTTTTAGCGCTTCAGGAAAATCGTAGGGACTCTCGTTCTGGTCCAGCTTGGTGGGCGCGTCTATGGGTGTAAACGGGTAAGCGGGGCTTTGGAGCACAGCGGAGCGAACGGGTAAGGACATGGTTTGATTGTAAGCGTGAAAAGGTTGAGAGGTGTCCTGCGGGGACCAGAGGATTTGACAGAAGGTTAAGTTCTGTTTGCAAGGCCATGTCAGCGAACGTCAAACGCCGACCTGTTTTTGACATCCAGCGTTTAGCGTTTGTAAATCTTTTAACGTTTGCTTGTTTTGAAAAAAGCACGACGAGAACTTTTGCCGTTCCCCTCGAGCGCCGTGCTAAACTAGCCTGAATGCGCTCCACTCGAGCGACCTTTATTTCTGGAGCACTTTTGATGTCCATTTTATTCTTGCTCGAGGCCGGACGTGGTTAAGCCTACCGTCACCGTTTCCCTCACCGACGCGCTGCGTTGGGGCTTCAAGCGCGCCCTCGAAACTGGGCGCACTCAACAGCTCGAACTCAGTCCCAACCTGTACGCTCGAGTGACCCAGGAAGAAAATGGGGAACGCAAGCTGTTGCTGTTTCAGCTCGAGGGTGAACCCGACGAGCAGTTGGGCCGCGACCTTGCGGCGGCGCTGAAATTTGGGCCGTATGCACTGAGCTGGTTTGAGGGGAACAGTGTGCGTTCGCTGGTTGTGACGGAAGAGGGCGATTAGCGATTAGAGATAGTCCAAATCTGTACCAGTCGAGGTTTTCACCATTCTGCGCGTCTGTATCGCAACTTTCTCGAGCGCCTCAGTTGCCCGACCAATCGTCTA
>JACMOA010000387.1 GCA_014378225.1 Deinococcales bacterium
GCCACTTTTTCGCTGCTTCTCACTTCAAGCGCGGCCACCCGCCCCCGCAGGCTGAGAATTTCCTCGAGCAGGGTTTGGCGCTTGGCCCTGACAAGGGTTCGCTCGAGCAGGGTTTGACGGGTTTTGAGCTTGGTAGATTCCTCGGCCCTTGCAGATTCACGGCGCAAATCCTCGACTCTGACAATTCGCTCGAGGTGGAGTGGATTCAAGGCGTCCAGACCACGTTCAGCCTCGAGCAAGCGGTCCAAAGTTTGGGTCCGGCTCGAGGCCAGCGAACCCAGTCCAGCCGCTTCTTCCAGGTGCTCGAGCAGGGTTTTGGGGTCCGCCGCCACCACCATTGAAACCTCGCCCTGACCCACCACCGAGAGCGACCCGGCGCCCAATCCGGTGTTAGAGAGGGCCTCGAGCGCGTCGCGCACCCGTACCCGCCGCCCACGCAAATCCTGTTCGCTTTCACCGTCTCGATACAGCCGGCGGGCCAGGCTGAGACCACCGGAAAGCTCGAGCTGGACCTCGGCCAGACCCACGCTCCCCTTACCCTCCGCACCGTGGAAAATCAGGTCTGTAGCGGTGGCGGCGCGAAGTGCTCGAGCGCGGGCGCTGTGTGTAACCCAGCGCAGCGCCACGACCACGTTGCTTTTTCCGCTACCGTTGGGACCTACCACCGCAGTGATGCCGGGACCAAACTCGAGCCGGACTTTCTCGCCAAAACTTTTAAACCCGTGCAGGGTGAGGGACTCGATACGGGCCATGTGCGGGGGAGAGTTTAGCACGCCGAGAGGGTCAACAGGAATGCGAGAAGGTCGGGTAGACTAATCACCATGAATCCCGCTCGAGCCAATTATGAGACCATTCCCTCGAGCGTAGGCAAAACTCGAGTTCAAACCGGGGTTCGTTGGGGGTTGAGCCTGCTGTTCGTGACCGCAGGCGCTTTTCACTTCGTCAATCCCAATATTTTCCTCTCCATCGTCCCACCGTGGCTTCCCTTCCCGCTCGAGGCGGTTTATCTGAGTGGTGTGGCCGAAATTGCGGGTGGGTTGATGTTGCTGTGGCCCAAAAGTCGAAATCTGGGCGTGCTCGAGCTGACTTTATTGCTGTTGGCGGTGTTTCCGGCCAACATTCAGATGCTGCTCGAGGCCGAAAAGTATGCCTTTCCAGCCTGGATATTGTGGGCGCGGCTGCCGCTGCAACCTGCGCTCATCGCCTTGCTTTGGTGGAGTTCCTGGGAAACCAGAAAGGTGAATTCTTAGGGCGCTCGAGGGAAACCTTTTTTTTCTTTCGCTCCGCGTCTTGGACAAAGCGGCACCTTCCGGGCGTCTTGGCGAAAGCAGCACCTAGCGGGCCTCGCCGCCTGTCCGCCAAAGAAAATATCCCCCCTACAAGCAGGGGGAACTGAAAGAATGTGTGGCTCGAGGAAAATCTCTAATTTCTGCAGTTCTCGAACGCCAAAACCCCATCCAATCAGGCCATGACCGCGCCTAGATGCTCCTCGAGTTTGCTCTCGAGCGAACGAATGCCCAGAATGTCACCCAGGGTTCGCATAAAGCGCAGATAGTGTTCTGGACGGGCGGATTCTCCCATCAAGCCTAAGCGCCAAATCAGGCCGGTGGTTGCGCCCAGTCCTCCGGTGATGCTGATGCCGCGCTCACGAAGCTCGACTCTCACTTTGGCGTCGTCCACACTTTTTGGCAATCTCACGGCTAACACGGTGGGTAGGCGCTCTTCAGGGCGCTCCACAAAGGGCGTGAACCCAATGTCACCCAGCGTCTCGAGGATGGCTACGGTTAGTTTCTGCACCCGCAGGGCGCGGTTTTCCAGGCCCTCGAGCAAGGCGTACTCGAGCGCGGCGTCCAGCGCGTAATGCAGTTGAACCGGAACCGTGTGATGGTAAGCGTGGTCGTCCCAGTAGTCACGCAAACCCTGAAAATCGGCGTACCACAGCGGCGCTTTGGTTTTCCGCCCCGCGAACGCCTCGAGCGCACGCTCACTCACCGCAATCGGGGCCACACCAGGAGGAGCGCTGAGGCACTTTTGTGAACCTGTGTAAGAATAATCAATGCCCCACTCGAGCATATGAAAAGGCATCATGCCCACTGTGGTTACTGCGTCTACGGTCACGAGCGTACTCTTCCCCCTGGCGAGCGCCGCAATCTCAGGAGCCGGGTTGAGCACTCCAGTCGAGGTCTCACCGTGAACCACCGCTAGCATTTTGGGTTCGCCGCGCATGGCTTTTTCTACGTCCTCGAGCGCTACAGCACGGCCCACCGGGGCCTCCACCAGCGTGACCCGTGCGCCGTAACGCTGCGCCATATCTGCCATGCGGTAGCCAAAAGAGCCGTTGGCGCAAACCACCACTTCATCTCCCTTTTCTAACAGATTGGCAAAACCCGCGTCCATTCCCAGGCTACCGGTTCCGGCCAGCAGCGCGGTAAAAGCTCGTTCTCCCGAGCCGTAGAGCGTACGCAGGTTGTGCTGCACTCGAGTGTTGAGTGCGAACACTGCCGGGTCCATGTGGCCCAGCATGGGTTTTTGTAGGGCGGTTTGAGCGTCCGCCTGGATAGGAGTGGGGCCAGGGGTGAGGAGCAGCACGGGAGGAATCATGGGATACACCTTCTTTGGGGAGCTTAATCTTTGAGGATTAAACTGGGAAATATGACCAGTGTAACCGCTCGAGTGGGCTTTGTCAGCCTAAAAATCTCTTTTGTCCACACCTGTATAACTTTAATGCTACTTTCGACGCCCTCGAGTCTGGCCCAGAGTTCGGGACAGGGCGGGCGTTTTCCGGTTCAGGCCGCTCAGCTTGAGCGCCTGTACACCCTGATTCAAACCCGTTACGTGTACCCAGACAGGCTCGAGGGGAAGCAAATCAAAGCGGGCCTCAACCTCGCGCCTTACGCACCCAAGCTGAGTCCAGCGCTCGAGGCCCAGACCTTGAAAAGGAAAAGCTGGACCGAGGTCCGAGATTTCTACGCGGGGCGCATTCGGGCAGCTAGAGACGAAAAGGATGCAGACGCGGCGCTCGAGGATATGGTGGAGTGGCTGGCGGACAACCACTCCACTTACCTCACTCCCGCTCGAGCGAACGCGGTTAAAGCGCGTTTTGGCGGCAATATTCCCTGCATCAACTATTCCGGGCAAACCCGTTTTGGGCAAACAAATCTGAGCAGAAGTCGGGCGCTCGAGACCCGGCTCGAGCGGGGAGTGGGCATTATAGTGCTGCCAGACATTCTGGGCTTTGACCGCACCGCCAACATGCGGAGCGCACTGCTCGAGCTGCGTGGTCAAGGGGCAAAAGCCTTTGTGCTGGATGTGCGCGGCAATCCCGGCGGACAACTAGTTGACATGGTGGGCCTGGGTGGACTGTTCTCGAGGGGCGTGCTCTGGCGGCTAAATTTGCGCGGCTTGCTTTTCCCCATTCCGCTTCCTGCACTGGGCGCAGCAGAATTCAAGGAACCGCTGGCTTTTGTGATAGATAAGAATGTGAATAGCGCCGCCGAAGGACTGTCTGGCGGTTTGCAGAGTGTGGGACGCGCTCGAGTGTTTGGGGAAACCAGCGCCGGTAACGTGGAAGCAGTTTATCCCTATTGCCTGCCAGACGGAGCTATTGCCTTCGTTGCGTCGGGTCAGCTTGCGCCGTGGGGCGGTTCATCCTGGGAGGGTAAGGGTGTGGTGCCGGATGGAACGGGCGGACTCGAGGGCGCGGTAAAGTGGGCGCGGGGTCAGATTAAACCGGGTCAGATTAAAAAATAGTGCTCGAGCGGGAAAGTCCTCAGCCAGCCGCTTTTAGGCGGCCATCTCCCAAAGCTATAGGACAGATACTGAAAAGCCCCGCTTCCAAATTTGGAAGCGGGGTTGGGATAAAGGTTTGCACTCGAGCGGAAGAAAAAATACGGGTTTAAAGCATCGCCAGCAGTTTTCCCGCACCCTCGAGCAAGCCCAGGGCTAGCCCAGGCGCAATGCCCAGCAGCAGCACGCCCACCGCGCTAAAAGCCACTGTGACCCCGCTCGAGGGCCGAGGCTCGAGTTGCAAGGGCATTTCACCCTCGTTACGCATAAACATCATCATTGCGGGGCGCAGGTAGTACACCAGCGCGTACATGCTCGAGACGATACAAAGCACCGTAATCAGCACGTAACCGTTGGAGAATGCCGCGCTGAACAGGGTGTATTTTCCAATAAATCCACCCAGCGGCGGCAACCCCGCCAGAGACGCCAGAAACAGGCCCATCGCCACCGCGTACATCGGGCGGCGGTAAAACAGGCCGCGCAAATCCTCGAGCGTTGCGCCCCGGTCATCTTTTTGAATAGCCCCAATCACTGCAAAAGCTCCAGCGTTCATCAGGGTGTAAGACAGCAGGTAAAAAATGAGGGCGTTGCTGCCGCTAGAGGGATTCGAGAGCATCGCCAGCGCTAGATAACCGCTATGGGCAATGGCCGAATACGCCAGCATCCGTTTGAGTTCGTTTTGCCGCAGGGCCGCCATATTGCCAATAATCACGGTCAGGCCAATCAGGATTTGCAGTGGAAC
>JACMOA010000388.1 GCA_014378225.1 Deinococcales bacterium
AATCAGGAAGGCGGTCATGCGCTCCATCGTAGAAATGATGCCCCGGTGAATCATAATGGGACGGCTGCGCCCGGATTCCTCATTCACGTACTCGAGTTCAAAGCGCTGTGGCAACAGGAAATCTAGCTGAACCGTGCTGATGGTTTCGTCTTTGCCCAGTGCGCTCCGCACCTGTACGTCCACTTTGGGGCCGTAAAACGCCGCGTCGCCAGGAGACTCGAAATACTCGAGGCCCACATCGTCCAGCGCCTGACGCAACTGGGCTTCGGCGTCGTTCCACATGGTGTCGTCCTGAAAGTATTTCTCGGCGTCTTGGGGGTCTCGCAGACTCAAGCGCCACTTGTATTCGGTAAAGCCCAGAATAGCGTAAACCTCCTGCACCAGGCGAATCGCCCCTTTAAACTCCTCCTGAATCTGGTCCGGGCGCACGAAAATGTGCGCGTCGTTCAGGGTCATGGCCCGCACCCGGCTCAGTCCGGTCAACTCGCCGGATTGCTCGTAGCGGTACATCGTTCCCAGCTCGGCAATTTTGAGCGGCAGGTCGCGGTAGCTGCGCTGGCTGTGCTTGTAAATCTGAATGTGATGCGGGCAGTTCATCGGGCGCAGTACCAGCTCTTCGGCGTCCAGTTTCATCACTGGGAACATATCGTCTTTGTAATGCTCCCAGTGACCGGAAATCTTGTACAGCTCGCTTTTGGCCAGTTGGGGTGTCACCACATGCTGATAGCCCTGCTTCAGCTCGAGGTCCACAATAAAACGCTCGAGTTCGCGCCGGATGGTTGCGCCGTTAGGGAGCCACAGGGGGAGGCCCGGCCCAATGGCCTCACTAGTAAAGAACAGCTCGAGGTCCTTACCAATTTTACGGTGGTCCCGCCGTTTGGCCTCCTCGAGCAGCCGTAAATACTCGTCCAGCTCGGGTTTTGTGGCAAAAGCCACCCCATAAATGCGCTGGAGCATGGGGTTTTTCTCGCTGCCACGCCAGTACGCCCCAGAAGTGGACATCAGCTTGAAGTGACGCGGCAGAACACCCGTGCGGGGAAAGTGCGGCCCCCGGCACAAATCTATGTAATCACCCTGTTGGTAAAAAGTTACAGGCTCAAAGTCGGGGAATTCTGAAATCAGTTCCACTTTGAACGGGTCGTAGGAAAACTGCTCGAGCGCCACAGCCTTGCCCACATCACGCCGCTCGAGGGGAAGGTTGCGACCAATGATGTCGTTCATGCGCTTCTCGAGTTCCGGTAAATCCTCGACGCTGAGGTTTTCGGGAAACAGGAAATCCTGATAAAAGCCGTTCTCAATGGCGGGACCCACGCCGCGTTTGACCGCGTGTGCATCGAAGCCTTTGGCCTTGAAAAACTCGCCCACCGCCTGAGACAAAACGTGGGCCAGAGTGTGCCGGAACAGAGGTGCAGTCTCCTCGAGCTGCTTTTTGGTCAGAAGCTGAATCGTTGCGCCGTCCGTTAACGGGGTGAGCAAATCTATGAGTTGGTCGCCCACTCGAGCGGCCAGCGCGTCGTTTTTCAGGCGCTCGCCAATCTGGGCAGCCACATCTAGCGCGGTAGAGTGTTCGGGAAGCTCGAGCTGTTTACCGTCGGGAAGGGAAATGTGCATATTCATAGGGAGTATACCGGGGTAGAAGTAGATAGAAACAAAGTCTGCAAGAGTCAGGCGCTCTCGAGGACAGCCAAACTCAAACGATTTGAAAGAGTGGAAGCCAGCAAAAACCCACCGAGGACCGTCACACCCTGCTCGAGCAGGCTCGAGAATGGAACAGGATGGAGGTCAACTCAATGGGCGGTTATAGTTCGGACCGCTCGAGTTTGCACCAGGTGAATAGGCGCACCTTTGCTGCGCGAAACACCTTGATGCACTCGAGAGGAAAACAACATGCTCTTACGGTAGCATGGCCTTCGCTCGAGAACAAACAACTACCAAAAACCAACGCCTCACCAGAGGTGCAAACTCTCAAAGCTGTACTTCTGGTTGGCCCGACTCGTTCAGCCGCGCTCGAGACTTGAGCACATCTGGGTCCTTGTTCCTGAAAATCTGGCGCAGACCCACCACCCAAGCCAGCGAAGCCAGTGCGCCTGTAAGCACGTCAGAAGGATAATGAACACCCAGATAAAGGCGGCTTGAGCAGACTAAAACCACGAAGAGTGCACCCACAAAAATAACCAGAGTACGCCAGCGGGTGTACCACAGCAGCAAAATAAGGGCCGTGACAAAGGCGCTCGAGGCCATCGCGTGACCACTGGGAAAGCTGAATGCTTTTTCCTCCACCAGATGCGCCCACAAATCTGGGCGGGGCCGCGCAAAAAGCAGTTTAGCCCCCTGATTGAGCAGCAATTCTCCAATCATGGCCAGGGCGAAAAAAAGCGCCCTCGAGCGTTGGTGTTGGGTGAAAAGCGCAATCACAATGGCTAGAGAAGCCAGTGGCATCACAATGGGTCCACCCAGATGGGTAAAAAACAGCACAAAAGGGTCTAGTGCGCTCGAGCTATTGGCGTGAAACCACAACAGAATCATGTTATCCCAGCTAAAAACTTCGCGTTCCAGGATATCTTCGGCAATTTTACCCACCAGCCATAGCGGCACCAGTACGCAGAAAAAAAGGACCAATAGTCTCAAGCGGTGCAGGCTCAGATACTGCCACACTCGAGCCAGGGATGAACGGGAGGCCATGACCCTAATATAAAACGGCTCGAGCAAAACTATGGCGAGACGGGTTACAGGGGGGCGGTGAGGACACTTACTTCTCGAGGACACGCAACTCTAGGACATGCAGCTCTAGGACATGCAGCTCGAGAACACACACAGCTCGAGCGGATAGAATACCCTGCATGACTTCCGAAGGAATGCGGGGACAGCTTTTTGTAATGTTAGGGGCCAGTGGAGTGGGTAAGGGAACGCTGCGCGAGCAGTTGCTGGCCCAGATTCCTATGTTTTACAGCGTCTCAATGACCACCAGAGAGCAGCGCCCTGGTGAGATAGACGGCGTTCACTATCATTTTCGCACTCGAGCGGAGTTTGAAAACGAACTTGAGCAGGGCGCAGGATTCCTCGAGCACGCCGAGTTTGTGGGCAACCTGTACGGCACGCCCCGCGCACCAGTGGAAGTGGCCCTGAACCGGGGCGAAAATGTGATGCTCGAGATTGAGGTTCTGGGTGCTATTCAGGTGGCCCAAAACAGCCCACACGCCATTTTAATGTTCATCGCCCCGCCGTCTTTGAGCGAACTCGAGCGCAGGTTACGCGGACGGGCCACCGAATCCGAGGAGCGCATTCAGAAGCGCCTGTTACGGGCCACTGAGGAGATTCGGGCCGCACGCCAGTTTCGCTACATCGTGGTCAACGACACGCTCGAGCAGGGACTGCTTGACTTGGTGGCCATCGTGCAGGCCGAGGGTCTCAAGAGCGAACGCTGGAGCGGGGACGCGCTCGAGGGGATACTCCGTTCTTGACCTCTTGATTTTACGGCCCACTTCAAGTAACGTTATGCACGCCTGAAGCACACCCTGCTCGAGAGGTTCTCGAGGTGGAAGGTTAAGTAGAGTTTTTACGCAGTGATGTTTTTACGTAGTGTCGAGGCGAAGCGCAGCCTGGTAGCGTACTACCTTGGGGTGGTAGGGGTCGTGAGTTCAAATCTCGCCGCCTCGACCAAAGAAGACCCGCTCGAGAGAGCGGGTCTTTGCTTTTTATTCGCATCAAATTCCCAACTTATTTAACCTGAGTTCGGGTTAAAGTTTTCAGCTAATTTCACTTCTTCAATTCAAAACAAAGTAACCCCATGATTTCAGGGGTGGTACTTGAACTCGGCTTATCCCGAACTGAGGTTATGCTAGAAAAGGAGCCACCAAAAAACGAGCCATTCTATGCCCAGCACCTTCCCCCAGACCATTCAGACCGAAGTCAAAGACGCTCGTAAAACCCTCGAGCAGTTATGGCGTGAAGTCGGCACTGAAACCCGCACCCAGACCGGAAATATAGTCGCCATCGTTGCGCCGGACAACCTCGAACTTATTGAAGGGGCCCTGCTCGAGCTGCCCCGCCGGGTGGCCAGCCGTCAAATCATTGGCGTGCTGGACGACTGTGACTGTGTGACCCTGCGCGTGGCACTGCTCGAGGTGCATGGGCAGTGGCTCGAGCGCTTTATCCTGAGTGGCAACGCCGACCAGCTTCAGGGCGCTATTCTGCCGCTGCTGGCGGGTGAAGTCTTGACCACGCTGTGGTGGACTCGAGTGACCGAACTGCCGCCGCGTGGCAAGGTGTTTCAAACGCTGTCCGAGGTGGCAGACCAGGTGATTGCCGATACCCTGTCGGTGCGCCTGGACGAAAAAGCGCCTTACGCGCTGGCCGACATTGCGTGGTCGCGCACTGCGCCGTGGCGTGAACTGACCTGCCAACTGTTTGACGAGGACGGTCTGCTAGAGCACCTGAGCAAGCTCGAGCGCGTGACCATTTCCTATGCACAGGGGAGGCGTGGAGACCAGGCAGCGCGGTTTTATGGCGCGTGGCTGGTCTCTAAACTGGGTTGGGGTGGCCTGAGCCAGGTTACGCTCGAGGGGGTCAAAAACGAAATTGTCCAGCCCGGTGAAATCTGCGCGGTGGACCTGTTTACAGACACCGATAGTTTCCGGCTCGAGGCCGAGGAGTTTGGTTTGGCCCAGCTCGAGGTGAAGGTTCCGGGCGGTTGGCGGGTGGGCAGAGTTCCTTTTCCTCAGCGCAGCCTGACCTGGCAACTCACCTTTGCAATGGACGCGCCGGAGCACAACGCGCTTTATGAAGCTGCATTGACCCTCGCTCGAGACAGTTTGATGAGTGTGCAGAAATTTGACACTTCCGAAGCACTGGGTAAGGTGGCGGCAGACCTCTTTGTGCTCGAGCTGAAAAAAGCCGTGCTCGAGCGGGGTGTTTTCCACGTTGCGCTGTCCGGCGGCTCCACTCCGGTTCACCTGTACGCGGCACTCAGGGACCGAAATCTCGAGTGGGCTGCACTTCCCTGGGACAAAGTGCGCTGGTATTGGTCTGACGAACGCTGTGTGGACCCATCCTCGAGTGAAAGCAACTACCGTTTAGCCTGGGATAAACTGCTCTCGGGAATAGGGGTCAATCCGGCCCAAGTGTTCAGAATAGAAGGTGAACTCGAGCCAGAATTGGCGGCACGGCGCTACGCCGAGATTTTACCGGAGCGCCTGGACCTCTGCTATCTGGGCATGGGAGACGACGGACACACCGCTAGCCTGTTTCCTGACACAAACGGCCTCAAGGCCACCGGGCGCGTCACCGCTAACTTCGTCCCCAAGCTCGAGGCCCAGCGCATCACACTCAGTTTTGCCGAAATCAACCGCTCGAGGAAAGTGCATATTCTGGCGACCGGCGAGAAAAAAGCTACGGTGCTGCTCGAGGTGAAAAACAAGAGCGGTAAATACCCGGTTGAACGGGTAGAGCGCCCCTTGTGGCTGCTCGACGAGGCAGCGGCCCGTTTGCTCTGAGGTTTGCCAGGAAGGGCCTTTTGATTCTAAAAAGCTCGAGCAGTACGGCTTTTAAGTTCCCCTGCTTCACAGGGGAATACTTTCTTTAGCATAGCGAAAGAAGGGAGTTCCTCCAGGCAGACACATACCCACTCAATGTCCCGCCGAAGTCAAGTCCTGCTTGTTCACCTGAACCCGGCCCGGCTCGAGTGGTCCCAAATCCTTGGCATACCAGCGTATCAGCGGTCTGGCATCTCTGGAAAAGTGATATCCCAGCCGCAACCAGAACTGTTCGCTCGAGCGTGTTTGAAACCCTCGAGTGAATCAGTCCAGCACGTCTTCATCAAGAAT
>JACMOA010000389.1 GCA_014378225.1 Deinococcales bacterium
CCCGCTCGAGGAGGAACCCCAGGGAGACTTGATTTCAGAGGTGCTCGAGAAGCTCAAGGATTACCGCTTCGTGGACGATTCCAAACTGGCTGAAAGCCTGAGTCACACCAGGGGCGTGGGAGGTTACCGCATCAAGGCCAAGATGTTCGAGCGCGGCATTGACGAGGAAACAGGGGCTGCTGCCCTGAAAAACGTGGACCCAGAACTCGAGCAAAGTGAACTCGAGCGCCTGGTGGAGCGCAATTGGGAGCGCTGGAAGGCAGCGGGGTCAAAAGGTCACGCCAGGGCTTACGGTTTTCTGGCCCGGCGTGGCTTCTCGAGCCGTGAGATTTTGAAAGCGCTGGCCCCGCTGCAAAACCGGGACTCGAGGTTTAGGGGAAACCTTGACAGCGAAGGCCAAGACGAGTAAATTTCAGGGGTTTACAGCGTTTCAGAGGATTAGAGCCAGTGTCGAGGTGTAGCGCAGCCTGGTAGCGTACTTCGTTCGGGACGAAGGGGTCGGAGGTTCGAATCCTCCCACCTCGACCAGCGTTTCCCCCGTGGCTGGGGGATTTTCTTTGGTAGTTAGCAATGAGTAGTGAGTGGTGAGCTAAAAGACTTTTAAGATGTTGTTTCTTGATTCTTTTTAGTAGGTTTAAAAGCTGTTTCTGGTCTAACAAAAGGGGGTGACTCGAGCGATTAGCGATTAGCGATTAGCCTTTTAGGTGTGGATTGCTCATTGCTCGTAGCCCTTTCTTTTGCGCCTTTTCGCCGTAGCAGACCCTCACCTCTCGAGCGTGCGCCCCAAGCCGATGGATGTTTTTGGTGGCAACTGGACCGGACACCCACAGGCATTTTTTGACGGCTGGCTCGATTCCAGGGTCACGGCTGAGGACCTAATTTTGATTCCCGGTGACATTTCCTGGGCCATGTCGCTTGAGGACGCCTTACCCGATTTGCTCTCTATTGCAGCGCTTCCAGGTCAGAAAATTCTCTCGAGGGGAAACCATGATTACTGGTGGCCCAGCATCAGCAAGTTGCGTTCACACTTACCAGATAAGATGTTTGCGCTTCAAAACGACGCGCTGAGAATTGGAGACACTGCTTTTTGTGGCACAAGGGGCTGGACTTGCCCGGACTCTGAGGGTTTTTCACTCGAGGACGAGAAAATTTATAAGCGTGAACTCGAGCGATTGCGCCTGAGCCTGATGGCGGCCCGTAAGCTCGAGGCGGCGCAAACGGTGGTGATGCTGCATTACCCGCCCACTGCCTCCAACCTGCGTCCCTCCGGATTTACTGCACTGTTCGAGGAATTCAGGCCCACATGTGTGGTGTATGGACATCTGCACGGGGTCAACCCAGAGCGCCTGCTGAGGGACTGGGAAGGCGTGCCGCTGCATTTTGTGGCGGCGGACGCGCTGAGGTTCAGGCCAAAGTTAATACTCGAGCAGGTTTAAATTCACCCGAGAAAACCTTTGTACACTCGAGGGGTGACGCTTGACCTACAGCCCGTTTCACTTGAAACCCCTGCACAATCCTCGAGCCTGATTATTGAAGCTGCCCACTGGCTCGAGCGCGAAGGAAAAACCTTGTGGAACCCGCTCGAGTTGATGCCAAAAGCCCTGCTCGAGCGCTACCGTCTGGACGAGCTATTTTTAGCCACGCTCGAGAGTAAAAGTGTGGGAACTGCGGTGCTTCAGGACACAGACCCGCTGTTCTAGCCCAATGTGCTCGAGGGTGAGGCGTTGTACGCGCACAAGCTCAGTATCGCTCGAGCGCACGCTGGGAAGGGGTTGGGTCGCGCTTTGTTGGACGCGGCTCGAGCGGAAGCACAGGCACGGGGCAGGCGGTTTTTGCGGCTAGATACCTCGAGCAAACACTTACCCCTGTGTGCGTTCTACGAAAACTACGGTTTTATTAAGGTTGGAGAGCGGCAAGTGGGGCCGTACCCTGTTCATCTATATCAGCTCGAGGTGAAAAGTTCGAGCAACGTATTTGACAGTTAAAGTCTTGAACCGAAGAGTTTTATCCATTATATTAGGCAAATGACAACTATAGTAGACGAAACAGGTGCTCAAGTCGCACGTCGTCTCAAGCTCGAGCGCGATGCACGCCAGTGGTCTCAAGCCGATTTAGCGGAGCGCTCCGGGGTGTCCAAAGCCACCATCAGCAAGATTGAACGCGAGGAGATGAGTCCTACCGCCGTTCTGCTGGTGCGGCTGGCTGGCGCGTTTGACCTGACCCTGGCGGGCCTGCTATTGCGGGCTGAGGGCCACTCTGAAAGCCATTCTAAAAGATTGTCAAAAAGTGCCAATCAACCCGTCTGGCGCGACCCGGACACCGGATATCTTCGCAAACAAGTTTTTGTAAGACCCGACCACCCGCTCGAGCTGGCCCAAATTGAGCTGCCCGCCGGAGGGCAGGTGACTCTACCCGCCTCTTCTTACGTCCATATTCGTCAGGTTATTTGGGTACAGCAGGGCCAACTGACTATTCTCGAGGGGGCCGAAAAACAAATTTTGAGCGCAGGAGATTGTCTAGGATTCGGGCCACCTTCCGACGTGACCTTAGCCAACGAAACCGCCACATCCTGTACCTATCTGGTCGTTTTAGCTCGAGGGTAAATACCATGTTCAACATTAAAATTTCTGCTCTAAACCCTTCGCCCAAAGTCCTCGAGATGTTGAGTGAAATTCTGGTAGAAACCGTAGCCCAAAACGGGTCAGTGGGGTTTATGCACCCGCTCGAGCCGGAAAAAGCACATACTTTCTGGGAAGGCGCTCTAAAGGCCGCCGCTCGAGGGGAAAGAACGGTATTGGGAGCCTGGGATGGTGATGTTTTGGTGGGAACGGTCACTCTGCTGCTCGAGTGTCCCCCCAATCAGCCGCACCGGGCCGAAATCGCCAAGATGATGACCCGGCTCAGTCACCGGGGCCGTGGAATTGCCAGCGCCCTGCTGCGTGAAGCCGAGAATCTAGCAGTACAGCATGAACGCACCCTGCTGGTGCTCGATACCGCCACAGACGGCGGGGCCTCGAGCCTGTATAAAAAGATGGGGTTTATGCTAACCGGAGAAATCCCGGATTACGCGCTCAAACCGTACGGTGGGCTGACCGGAACCCTGATTTACTGGAAACGGATTGGTGGCTCGAGCGTTTAAGTGGAGATTGTGGTCAAAACTGTGTTTGTCAATCGCAAACGCTGAACTGGTTTTAACGTTTGCACTCTCTCTAATCCTCGAGCGCCACACCCACATGCGAACCTTCCACAATCTCGAGCCGATTGCCCCACGGGTCCGCCATGAACACCCGCCTCACCTCGGCGCGGCCATCCCACTCGAGCAGGTAGCCCTCGTTTTCAGCCATTTCGGCAAACAAATCTAAATCCCTGACCCGCAGGCACAGTCTGGCCCGCTTGCTGGCACTAAATGGCTCTGAGGTGAGGGTATGAAGCTGCCGACCATCCGGCATTCCAAACCACACCCCACTCAGCACAGCCAATTTTTCCGGCTTTTGCAGCTCTGTCATGCCCAGAAACTCGCCGAAAAACGCTCGAGCTTCACCCTCATGCCCTTTGGGGGCGGTTACTAAAACGTGGTCCAAACCTGTAATCATCTCGAGTTCTCCGCCTGCCATACCGCCGATGCTGCCGGGGCTTCGGGCAAGGTCTCAAAATTGCGGTCACGGTGGGCCAGGGCAATGTAACCCTCCACCAGCTTGACGATGACGATGTTGTGGGTATGCACCCCGTGCGCCTCTACCCCACCGCCAAAATGGGCAATCAGCGCGGCTTCACCGTCCCGAGCCATCAAAAACGGCTCTTGTCCGGCTTTGGCGATAGGCGGCAAATGCTCGAGCGGGGCGCGAACCACCTGGGCGCGGTGTGGGGAGTGGTCCTCGAGCGCACCATAAAAATGTCCAGCTATGAAGAGGGATTTGCGGGCATTCTCGGCCATGTTCTGGGCTACCGAATGGATGGCAGCCTCGCCCTGAAGCGGATAAACCGCCTCGGGCGCACCTTCTTGTGTAAGCCTTGCCATCTCGCGCTCGAGCAGGTTTAGTCGGTTGTCAAACTCTCTTCTCGAGCGCTCAAGATATTCACGGGCTGAAAGGGGTGCGTACTCGATGGGGTTAGTTTGTATCTTACTCGCAAGGCCGCGCCCCTCCAAACGCTCGAGGGTTTCGTAAATTTTAGGACGCGGAATAGCAGCCTGACGCGCAATTCGGGCCGGGGCCGCCTGCCCCAGACTCAACAGAGCGGTGTACGCTCGAGATTCGTATTCGGTCAGGCCCAAAGCCTGAAGGTGGACAGACGCGCTCATGTGAGGGATATTATACGGGATTGGGCGCTCGAGTGCGGAGCGATTCGGTGGGAGTTTACTGTTTCACCCAGGATTCAATTTCTTAAAAGCGAATGGTTTACGCGCATTGTCTCGACTTAATGACACTTCGGAGCCGTGTACTTGAGCGTCCAATCATTAAGCCTTGAGCTGTTCTGTATCAACCATAAACCCATCATTTAGAGTGCTCAAAATGGTGACCCAAACTAAGTTTTCTCGAGTTGAGCGCCGCACAATGTCTTTTGGAAGACTTTTTCTTCTGGAGGATTGGCATGAAAAGATTATTATTTAGCTCGCTGCTGGTGGCCTCGAGTCTGGCCCTGGCTCAAAACACCCCCCCTATTGCCCGTCCGGTTCCACCCGGAGAACCCCCAGTCAGTGCCACTGTCACCCGTAACGAACCCACCCCGCTCGAGTTCAGCATGGACAAGCTGAGCCGCCTGAAGGTTCCCGCCGGATTCGAGCTGAAGGTAATGGCAACCGGACTGGGCAACGCCCGCATGATGCATGTGATGCCAGACGGCGGCATTTACCTTACCCGCCGCGCTCAGGGCGATGTGTACTACCTCAAGGATGTCAATAAGGACGGCAAGATTGAAGCGGTAGAGCGCAAACAGGTGGCCCAGAACATCAAGCTGGCGCACGGTCTGGACGTGAGAGACGGCAAACTCTATGTGGTCGGCGAGAAGACCATCTGGGTGATGACGATGGCTCAGGACGGCACTCTGAGCGTTCCTCAAGTGTTTGCCGACGGTTTCCCAGACGCCGGACAGCACCCAGCCCGTACCCTTCTTTGGGGTTATGACGGCTACCTGTACGCCACCTTTGGCAGCACCAACAACGACTCGAGAACTCCCAACCCAGAAGAAGCTACCCTGCTCCGCATTGCGCCAGATGGCAAGAGCCGTGAAATTTTTGCCAGTGGTCTGCGCCACACCATTGGCTTTGGCTGGCATCCGGTCACGAAGGTGCTGTACGGCTTCGACCAGGGTTCAGACTGGCACGGCGACAACATACCGCCCGAGGAAATGAACGTCATCGAGCGCGGCAAGAACTATGGCTGGCCCTGGTGTTACGGCGATAAAACCCCGGACCCTTTTGTCAACGTGTACAATATCCCCGGCAAAATCAGCAAAGCGGAATACTGTGCAGGAACTCAGGGCTATCTGATGGGCTACACCCCCCACGCCGCCGCTATCTGGATGGAGTACTACACCGCCGCCCAGTTTCCGCTCGAGTACAAGAATGACGCTTTTGTAGCCATGCGTGGCTCTTGGAACCGTACTGAACCCAGTGGTTACGAGGTGGTCCGGGTGGATTTTGATGCAGCGGGTAAACCCAGCACCATCACCCCTTTCCTGACCGGGTTTGTGTATCAGGAAGGCGAGGTCTGGAAACAGTTTGGACGCGTGGCAGGCGTAGCCCAGTACACCGATGGCTCTCTCCTGGTGACCGACGACCAGAGCGGCGTGATTTACCAGATTTCTTACACCGGAGCAAAATAATGTCTAAATCTATTTTTAAGACTTTAGCGCTGGGAACTCTGGCTCTGGGACTCGCCTCGGTGGGCGCTCAGATTGTGAACATGACCATGCCGCCCGCCAGCACTCCTTTGTCGGCCAGCGCTGTTTTACGCAATCCGCAGGGTCAAACGGTGGGCAGCGTCCGCATGGTACAAAACGGCATGAACCTCCAGATTACAGTGCGCTCGAGTGGACTCACGCCCGGTCAACACGGGATGCACGTTCACGAGTTTGGACGCTGTATCCCTGGAGTAGACGCGGCTATCAATGAGGTTGTGGCCTTTGGCGGCGCAGGGGGACACTTTGACCCCGGCAAGAGCGGAAATCACGACTCGCCGGGAGCAGAAAACGAGGATGGACACGGCGGCGACCTCCCCATGCTCAACGTGGGTGCCGACGGAACAGCAACCCTGAATATCAGCACCGATAAGCTGAGCCTGACCGGAGAGAACGGCATTCTGAAGCGCTCTTTAATTATCCACGCACAGCCGGACGACTACAAATCCGACCCTTCCGGGATGACCGGCGCTCGAGAGCAGTGCGGCGTGCTCGAGCGTGCTAACTTCAACACTCGAGACTACACCTTGCCCGGTCTTCAGGACTTTCCCGAGGGCGTGGCCTACAGCTCGAGCAAGAATGTGATTTACACCGGAAGTGCTACAAACGGCACCATTTACGCCATCAACGCGGGAACAGGTGCGGTGAGCAAATTTAGCGAAGGCGGCGCGAAGGGACGGACCAGTGCTCTGGGCCTGAAACTGGACGCTAAGGGCCAACTTTGGATAGCGGGTGGAGCCGCTGGAACGGTGAGCATTCTCTCTCCAGACGGCGCTCCAGTAGCCGTTCTCGAGACCCCCAAAAGCCCCAACCCCTACATCAACGACCTGATTCTCGCCTCTGACGGCAACGTGTACGTGACCGACTCGAGCCGCCCGGTCATTTTTAAGGTCAGCCCGGACCTCAAGCTCAGCAAGTGGCTCGAGCTGGACCGCACCACCATCAAG
This sequence comes from Deinococcales bacterium, assembly GCA_014378225.1. Lineage (GTDB taxonomy): Bacteria > Deinococcota > Deinococci > Deinococcales > Deinococcaceae > JACMOA01. The sequence goes on from JACMOA010000389.1 coordinate 6,846, forward strand.
TATGGTCCCGGCATCAATCTGAATGGCATTATAGCCACGCCAGACGGCAAATATCTGCTCAGCGTGCAGCTCAACACCGGAGAATTGTGGCGCATTGACCTGAAAACCAAGGCAGTCAAAAAGGTGATGGGCGGCCTAATGAACGGCGATGGACTGCTGCTCGAGGGCCGTACTCTCTACGTGGTCCGCAATAAAAATCAGGTGGTGAGCAAGGTGAATCTGAGTGCGGACTACGGCTCTGGGCGCATTACGCTGGAAGAACCGCTCGAGGGCCTGCGCTTTCCCACCACCCTGGCTTCAATTGGAGGAGACGCGGTGGTGGTTCAAGGGCAGCTTGACAAGCTACAGGGGGGAACCCCTGAGACTCCGTTCAAGCTGACCCGCTTTAAAAAGTTCTAGAAATTCGCTCGAGAAAATGAAAAGAAACGCCCAGCAAACGGGCGTTTCTTTTCATTACAACGGCTCGAGCAAGTTTTTATCCCCACGACTTCATAAGTTCAAATCTTAAGAAGTGCAAAGCCTAACCAGCAACGCTAATCGCTAATTCTAAAAAACCCTACTCGACCTTGACACCCTTCCAGAAGGCAAGCCGGCCCGTTATGTTCTTAGCCGCGTCCTTTGGAGCGGGGTAGTACCACGCCGCGTCCTTGTTTTCCTTTCCATCCACCTCGAGCGAGTAATAACTGGCGACACCCTTCCACGGACAGGTGGAGGTAGTGCTCGAGGGCTTCAACACCTCGGGCTTGACACTCTCGAGCGGGAAGTAATGGTTTCCCTCGACCACCACGGTCTGGTCGCTTTCGGCAATAATCTGATTGTTCCAAATCGCTTTCATGATTTTTCCTCCTGCGCTCGAGCATAGTCCTGTGGAGTGTGGAAGGACGGCAAGGTTTGTCACTGTATTGGTCGTCGTGTTTGTTCACGGTGCTTGGTGCGACGTGATAGGCTCGAGTCAGCCTCGAAGCCTGCTCGAGCGTGACCGTCACCCTAGACAGCTCGAGCACGAACACTTTAAACTTAGACTCAGTTCAAGTATTTCAGGGGGTTCTTTTGAAGATACAGACCGCTGCTGTTATCGGGGCCGGGACCATGGGCGCTGCCATCGCCGCACAGCTTGCCAACGCGGGCATTTCTACGCTGCTGCTCGATATTGTTTTGCCGGATTCCAACGATAGAAACGCCGCCGCAAAAGTGGGCCTCGAGCGTGCGCTCAGAGCCAATCCCGCTGCTTTTATGAATCCAGAAAATGCTAAACGGATTCAGGTGGGCAATTTAGAAGACGACCTCGAGAAGTTGAAAGATGCCGACTGGATTGTAGAAGCGGTGCTCGAGAAGCTCGAGGTTAAGCGGGATTTGTGGGAAAAAGTGGAGCGGGTGGCTAAACCCAGCGCCATTATTTCCAGCAACTCGAGCGGAATCCCGATGCACCTACAGGTTCAGGGGCGCTCGAGCGAGTTTCAGCGGCGCTTTGTGGGAACCCACTTTTTCAACCCACCGCGCTATCTGCACCTGCTCGAGGTGATTCCTACCCCGCAGACCGACCCCGCCGTGACGAAGGCCATCTCCGAGTTTGGAGACCGCTTTCTGGGCAAGGGCATCGTGACCGCCAACGACGTACCGGGCTTTATCGCCAACCGAATTGGGGTGTACGGCATCGTGCGGGCCATGCAGTGGATGTCCAAAACTGGGCTGACCCCGGATGTAGTAGACGCGCTGACCGGACCAATTCTGGGCCGCGCCAAGAGCGCCACTTTCAGAACGGCAGACCTTTCGGGCCTGGACATCATCTGGGCGGTGGCTCGAGATTTGGGCAGGGTCACGCCCCCAGACGAGGATTTCAGCCTGCCCGCCTTCCTGGACAAGATGGTGGAAAACAAGATGCTGGGCGAGAAAACGGGGGGCGGTTTTTTCAAACGGGTGAAAGGTGCGGACGGCAAAAGTCAGATTTTGACCCTCAACCTCGAGAGTTTTGAGTACGAAGACCGGGGAAAAGTACGTCTGGACGCGCTCGAGCCGTTCAAGAATCAACCGCTCGAGGGCCGTGTTTCCAGTTTACTGGCGCTCGAGGGACCCGAAGGAGAGTTTCTTCAGGGCCTGATGCGTGATTATCTGTGGTA
>JACMOA010000390.1 GCA_014378225.1 Deinococcales bacterium
GGACCATAACGCCCAAAAAAGCTGTGAACCCCGCCCTCGAGCAGCGTGACTTGCGTACCCGCTGGAAGTCGGTTCAGACCGTCGCGCACTTTGGCCCCTTCTGCAACCCCATCGAATTGAGCGGCTAAATTGAGCACTGGAAAGCGCTTGCTCGAGAGGTTGCTGTTGCCCGCCGGATATGCGCCCATCAGTACGAGGCCGTCTACGGCGTTTCCCGCCGCGTACTGCGCCGCCATTGCGCCGCCCAAAGAGTGTCCGCCCACCACAAACTTGCTCACAGTAAGTTTTTTGGACTCGAGCAGACGTTTGACATCGTTAGCACGGTTGGGGGACAGAACCGCCAGCTCGAGCGGAACTGCCGGAATCGCCACGGTAATGCCCTGGGACGCCAGCGCTCGAGCCATGAATTCGTAAGCTTGGGGCGCGACTAAGCCGCCAGGGTAAAAAACGAAAACGGTGCCACTGGGTTGCGCGGGCTGCGCCAGGATGATGTTTCCCGGCTCGAGCGTAACTTGCACAGTTTGGGCCGCGCTCGAGCTGATTAAAAGCGCAGAATCCTCACCCAGTTTGATAGGACCGGGAAGAAACTGAATGCCAAAACCCAGCAGCGTACCCAGACCCAGCCAAAACAGGGCCAATAAAACGGCGCGAAAGCGCTTCATAGCTCGAGTGTACTGCTTTTTGAGATGTTAGCTTTGGCGTCACGCGGAAACTCGAGCGTTTATCCAGCCCGCCGCGCTGGAAACCAGATTTCCCATCCGGCAGGGGTCTGCCTCGAGCGCTACCGAAAAGCCCAATTCGCGCACGGATTCGGTGCAGGCCGGCCCAATGGACGCGATGGGAACCCGCTCGAGCGCCTTTCTGAGCGCGTCCGCCAGCTCCATCTCAAAGGCTTTGCCCATCAGGTGCCACATCTGAATGCCACTGGTGAGCAAGAGTAGGTCAAACTTACCTTGTACCAGCTCGAGGATGGCACGTTCGAGCGGTTCGGTATCCTCGGGCAGTCCCCAGCGGTAAAGCGGCAAGGGGTCTACTTTTGCGCCCTGAGCGCAGAGAAAATCTTGCAGCTCGAGCGGGGTTTCTTCACCAAACTCGGCGATAGAAATGCGCTTACCACTCAGCGGCAGCGTTTTTGGATTTGTGCGCTCGAGCGCGGCAAAGTAGCCCTGAACCTCGCGCCAGGTGTGCGGTTTCTCCACCAGGGTGGCGCTGTACCCTGCCTCGCGTAACACGGTGAGCGGCTTGGTTCCGCGCACCACAATCTGCACGTCGCGCAACGCCTCGAGCGCGGCTGTGTTGCGCTTTTCCAGTTCGCGCAGCAACATGCGGGTTCCTACCCCGGTCATGCACACCAGATAATCCACCTTGCCTTGAGTCAGAGAACGGGCAAAGCGCTCGAGCGTCGCGTTCTCTTCTAGTTCTACTTCACGCAGTGCGGGGGCCACCGTCGCCACGCCGCCCTGTTTTTCAATCAAGGTTTTCATTTCATCGCGGCGGCGGCTCTCGGGCGCCAGCACCTTTTTGCCTGCAAAGCCCGAGTGTACCGCTCGAGCTTGCCCTTCAGAACGCTTACTATCCACACTCAGCATCAAGCACCTCCTACCAGCACCCGCCCCGCTTCCACCTTCACTTGATAAACCGCTACGGTCACGCCTGGGTCATCCAGGCACACCCCAGTCTCGAGGTCAAAGCTCTGTTTTTTCAGCGGCGAGGCCACTTTGGGCCGCTCGAATCCGTCCATCACGTGGCTCCCCACAATTCCCCTCGAGAGCACATTGGCGTTCATAAAAGGGTCTCGGTTGTTCAGCGCGTACACTTTATTGCCTGACAGCCGAAACACTGCCACCTGCTCCCCGCCTACCAGCGCACATACCCCACCGTTCAGGGGAATCTGCTCGAGGGCGCAAACAAAAGTCCAGGTCTGTGTGTTCTGCTCGAGCGTTTGATTCATCTGAGTTTCTCCGTTGGGTTTAAGGTTCCCCTGCTTTGTAGGGGGGATATCTGTGAAAGCGGCCCAGCCCGTGAGGCGGTCAGGCCCGCTAGGTGCCGTTCTGACCAAGACGTGCTGATGTTGGGCCAAGATAGCGCAGCGCTCACAAGAAGGCTCCCGAAGTGTTGCGAAGCGCGGGTTGCTCCCTCGAGCATTCGCCTTTGGGCAGCCACAAGGGACTGCCCCTGCAAAATCTTTTGCTCATCGCTCATCGCTCATTGCCCATGTCTTTAAACCATTGGGAGTAACTCGAGTTTTTCACTTTCAAATGCGGGCCGAATCTGGCCACGTTCTGGCACAAAAACTACCCCACTATCCGGTTCGCTCGAGTTGATGAAGTGGGTAAATTGGGCCAGTTTATCGGGATTACCCAGCGTTTCTTTCCATTCGCAGCGGTAATTATGAATATGGCGTTTCATATCGGCCTCGAGTTCGGCGGCTAGGCCCAGACTGTCCTCAATCACTACTTTTTTCAGATACTCGAGTCCACCGTCCATCTTCTCGAGCCAGGTGCTGGTACGCTGTAAGCGGTCTGCGGTGCGGATGTAAAACATCAGAAAGCGGTCAATGTATGCAATCAGGGTCCCCTTGTCCAAGTCGGCAGCCAGCAGGTCGGCGTGGCGCGGTTTCATGCCGCCGTTGCCGCACACGTACAGGTTCCAGCCCTTTTCGGTGGCAATAATGCCAAAGTCCTTGCTCTGGGCCTCGGCACACTCTCGGGTGCAGCCGGACACCGCACTTTTAAACTTGTGCGGCCCACGCAGGCCCCGGTAGCGCTCCTCGAGTTCAATAGCCAGGGCCACGCTGTCCTGCACGCCGTAACGACACCAGGTTTCGCCCACACAGCTCTTAACCGTTCGCAGTGATTTGCCGTAGGCATGACCGGACTCGAAGCCCGCACCAATCAATTCTTCCCAGATAGAGGGCAATTGCTCGAGCCGCGCCCCAAACAAATCTATCCGCTGACCGCCCGTGATTTTGCTGTACAGCCCGTACTTTTTAGCTACGCTACCAATGGTAATCAGGCCGTCTGGGGTGATTTCGCCGCCTGGAACTCGAGGAACCACCGAGTAGGTGCCGTTGCGCTGCATGTTGGCTAAAAAACGGTCATTGGTGTCCTGAAGCGTCTCGAGGCCATCTCCCAGAATGTAAGCGTCGTACAAAGAGGCCAGAATGGAGGCCACCGCAGGTTTGCAGATTTCGCAACCCGCACCGCGTCCGTGACCCTCGAGCAGGGTTTCAAAACTTTGGTATTCGCGCACCCGAATCA
>JACMOA010000391.1 GCA_014378225.1 Deinococcales bacterium
AGCGAACCCGAGCCAGACCTGACCCTGGTAGAATTCGACACTGAAATTCGCCGCAAACCTCGAGTGCATGAGGTCCTAGCCGTTATTGAAATCTCAGACTCGAGCTTGAACAAAGACCGAAGAATTAAACAGCGGGTTTACGCACGGGCGGGGATTCCCGAATACTGGATTGTGAACGTAAATGATGTGCAGCTCGAGATTTACCGAAATCCAGGTGCTGAAGCTTACAAACTGCGCCAAACCCTCGAGCGGGGAGAGCTGGCCCAGTTTGCGGCTTTTCCAGAAGTAGATATTCAGTGGTGGTAAGCCAAGAGGAAGAAGGCAAACGCTGAACGCCGACTTGTTTTTGGCGTTCAGCGTCTTGGACACAGCGGCATCTCACGGGCCTGTCCGCGTTTGACGTTTGCTACTTACAAAAATACGCTCGAGCAGATAGAACCCACCTCCTCACCACGACTCTTTTTCTCGAGCTTGAACGCCACCGCGCTTTTTATGGTATATTGCACGGCTGTGGGCCTTTGTGGTATTATGTAGACTACATAATCTGCTCCACACTAGGAGGTGAAACATGAATAACTACGACCTCAACTTGATTTTGAACCCCTCACTCAGCAGCGAACAGGTGACTGTGGAGAAGGAGTACGTGGCTAACGCGGTCAAAGCCGCCGGAGCCGAGGTGGTTGGACTCGAGGAGCTGGGAAACCGCCGCCTCGCCTACGCCATTCTCAAAGAGCGCGAAGGGTACTTTTTGTATTACAACGTGCGCTCGAGCGGAAATCCTGAGAAGGATATCGCGGCTAACCTGCGCTTGCGCGACAACATTCGCCGCGTGCTGGTGGTGCGAGACCGCCCCGAGTGGAAGACCAAGAAGGCTTAATCGGCCCCATACGCACTGGAGAGTGCATTCAGAGCAATTGTTACTTTTAGGGTAAAGTGACGTGTCCGAGCGGCCTAACACCAAGCAAACATTCAAGTAACCCAACTATCAAGGAGAAATATCATGGCTCGAGGCTTAAATCACGTTTATCTGGTCGGCGCACTCGCCCGCGACCCCGAACTCAGCTACACCCCCAATGGCACGGCAGTTTGCCGGATTACCGTGGCAGGTGAAGATGTGGTGACTGGCGCAGACGGACAGGTGCGTAATTTGCCCTGGTATCACCAAGTCAGCTTGCTGGGCAAGCCCGCCGAAACGGTGAGCGAGCAGTTTAAAGCAGGCAGTGTGGTGATGGTAGAAGGCTCCCTCGAGCAGCGCCAATGGGACGATAAAGAGACCGGACAAAAACGGTCCCTAACCGCCATCAAAGGTCTGCGCGTAGAAGGTGTGCAACGTCCTGAAGCCGACGTAGTGCGCGATAACGGCGGTGGATACCGCTTACAGCGTGCGCTCAACGAGGCGGTCTTGGTCGGAAATCTGGGGCGCGATGTGGAATTGCGTTATACCGGAACCGGCGACGCGGTAGCCGGAGCGGCTATTGCGGTCAGCGAAAGCTGGAAAGGCAAGGATGGAAACTGGCAGGAAAAAACCCACTGGCTCGACCTCAACCTCTGGCGAGAACTCGCTGAGCGTGCGGCAGAGTTCAAAAAGGGCGATTCCCTGATGGTGACTGGGCGCATCAAAAATGAGCAGTGGACCGACAAGGAAGGACAGAAGCGCAACAGCACAAAAGTGGAAGTGACTCGCGTCGAGGGATTGTCTCGAGGCCCAGCCGCCCAAAATACGGGCAGTGCTGGTGCCACCCCGGCAGACGGCCAAAAAGCCTTTGGTGCATCTGCCCCCGCTAATCGCGGGAACACCGGGAGCCGTTCGAGCGTCTTAGATATTGACGAAGGCTTGAATTTACCCCCTGAAGACGAAGATTTACCGTTTTAAGGGACAGCGATTAGCAATCAGCAATTAGCTGTAAAAGCTTTTGCTTGAGCAAACTAAGCTGATTGCTAGTCGCTAATTGCTAAGGAAACCTATGACCAATTCCAGAGACCAGGACCGTAAGCCACGCGGCAAGGGACCCAAGCGGCCCCGTAAGCCGAAGGTAGACCCCTTTTCCATCGGGGAACTCGAGATTACCGATTATAAAGACGTGAAGATGCTGCGCCGCTTCATTTCGGATACCGGTAAAATTTTGCCCCGCCGCCGCACCGGACTCAGTGCTAAAAACCAGCGCCGTCTGGCCGGAACCATCAAAATCGCCCGTCAGCTCGCGCTGGTGCCGTACACCGAGAAGTTGGTGCGCCGATGAACATTATTTTGCTCGAACCCATGCCCAAACTGGGTAAAGTGGGCGATGTGGTTAGCGTGAAAGGTGGTTACGCCCGTAACTTCCTGGTGCCTCGGGGCATCGCGCTGTACGCCACCGCCAGCAACATGAAAACGCTTGAGGCGCGGATTCGCTCCAAAGGCAAGCAGCTCGAGCGCGAAAAAATCGCCGCTGAGAAGCTGGCCGAGAGCCTTGCCGAAGTAACGGTCAATCTAACCGCCAAAGCCGGAGAAGGTAAAATCTTTGGTGCCGTGACCAGTGCAGACGTGGTGGAAGCGCTCAAGGCCCAGACCGGGCATGAGCTGGACCGTCGCAAGTTCGAGCTGGCCAAGCCCATCAAGGAAACTGGCGAGTACGTGCTGAACTACAAAGCTCATCACGACGTTATCGTTCCCATCAAAATTGTTATCACCGCTGCCTGAAAACATAGCAGTGGTCGAGGGGCGCACAGATGTGCGCCCCTTTTTTATTATTTTTTTATGCTCATGAGTAGGGGTTAATTTCGCTTCTCGAGTACACTGTAATCCATGAAGTTAGCGGTTATTGCAGATTTACACGCCAATCTCACCGCCACCTTAGCCGTACATGCCGACATCAAGCGGCGCGGAATCCAGGATATCTGGGTTCTGGGCGACCTGGTTGGCAAGGGTCCACGCCCTCGAGAAGTGGTGGAATGGGTCGAGGCCCATTCAAACGTGGTGGTGATGGGCAACTGGGACGCTCGCGTGGCGGGCGCGTCTAATCGTCCGCAAGATGTTTGGCCACGCGCACAGCTCAGCAAGGGTCAACTCGAATACCTCTCCGGGCTGGATTTTGCCCACGAAGAAATCTTTGGCAACATGCTGTGGCGCTTTGTTCACGCGTCCTCCAAAAGTGTGTTTCACCGGGTATATCCGCACTCGAGCCTGCCGGACCAGCGCGAGATGTTTTACCCTCAGCTCGAGCGCGGACTGACCGAATTTGCCGACGCGGTGGTCTACGCTGACGTTCACGAGGCCCTGATGCTGGATGTGGAAGGTAGACCCCTACTCAACACGGGTAGCGTAGGAAACCCATTGGACACGGTTTTAGCCAGTTACCTGATTCTCGAGTTCGAGAACACCGGGTACTCGGTGAGTTTCGCTCGAGTGCTCTACGACCGTGAAATTGAAATTGCAGTGGCAGAGAAATCTGGGATGCCGTTTGCCAGGGAGTACGCTCAGGAGTTGCGAACAGGACGGTACCAGAAACGGAGGGCCAAGACTTAAGACCCAACAAAATCCCTGGTAAGGGCAATCTCACGCGGTTGCCCTCGATTTAGCTCGAGAAAGACGATTTCAAACTCGAAATTCAAACTCGCTCGAGCAGGCAGGTAAAACTTTTGAAATCCGTCCTCTATAAAATTAATCCTCGAGTGCAAAACGACGAGCTGAACGCACTTTTTAGGTCTGCATGGCTCGAGCATTCCGATACAAACTTTGGGTTCACGCTCGAGCGCTGCTTGCTTTATGTCTGTGCTTTTCTCGAGGATGACACCTCAAAAGAGTAGCTTGTGGGATTCGTCAAAGTAGCCTGGGATGGTGGCTTTCATGGTTTTTTACTGGACACTACCGTTCACTCGAGCGTTCAGCATCAAGGAATTGGGGGCGAACTTGTTCGTCAGGCCATAAACGAGGCTCGAGCGCGGGGAATTCACTGGCTGCATGTAGATTTTGAAGCTCAGCTCGAGCCGTTTTATTGGGGTTGTGGCTTTGAAGCTACTCGAGCGGGTTTGTTGCGGTTGAATTGAGAGTGCGCCTCCGGCAGGTTCTGAGCTTTTGGTATCTGAGTTTTTGATACCTGGTTGGTCTGCCTCCCTGCGCCCTAACTCGAACCGACCAATAACCAAAGACTCGCCGGAGGTGCAAAACTTGTCAACTGTTCTTGTACACCCTTGAGTTACGCTACACTATCCCCAGGGAAGCAACGTGGTCGCGCCCATACGGGTGAGGAAAGTCCGGGCATCACAGGGCAGAATGCCTGCTAACGGCAGGGCGGCGAGTAAACAGCAGCGCAAGTTAGGAGAATTGGGCTGAATGTGCGAAGCCGACGGAAAGTGCCACAGAAACGAGACTGCTGCACGCCCTTTTGGGTGTGTAGTGAGGGTGAAACGGTGCGGTAAGAGCGCACCCCTGTCGCAGGAAACTGCGAGGGCGGGTAAACCCCATTTGATGCAAGCTCCGAACGGCGGAGGGCGGCCCGTCCTTTGAGGCCAAAGAGAGCGCTCGAGCGGTTTGGTGACAAACCGCCCAGATAGATGACCACGACCAGTCGCAAGGCTGGGACAGAACCCGGCTTACTCCCTTCCCTCGAGCAACCCCTACTTCGGTGGGGGTTGTTTGTTTGCAGCGTAAAGTGCTCAGCGAACGTCAAGCACTCAACACTAAAAACGATACTAAAGCATTTTTCACTATCATTGCGCCACCTCCACTACGCTGCGGTTGACTCCATTATCGTGAAAAACGCTTTGCCGTTGCCAGTCGCTCCGCTCGGAAGTATTGAGCAAAAACGGCACAATACTTCCGCAAAATGCTTTAATGTTTGGCGTTTGCAATTTCGTAAAAAGTAAATATCCCAAATCTTGACCAAGAAAAAAACCTCTTTCGACCAACAAAGAGGTTTACAACATTCAAAGCTCAGGTTTTATTCTACTCATTACTCATTAACCACCACTCAGGGCTAAACCCTCGAGCGTTAAGCGTGAATTCCAGCAATTTGGCGCAGTGCAATCTCATTGCTGAGCGTGATGCAGCGATAAGCTGGGGTCAGCAATCCGTCGTCGCGCATTTCACCAATCAGTTTGCTGACACTTTCACGGGTAGCTCCAGTTCCCTCAGCAATGAGTTCATGGGTAGCCTTCACAAAGGAATGTCCATTTTCATGGCGTCCCCCCAGAGAGCTGCTCGAGAGGTTGAGCAAATAGCGGGCAATGCGCTCGCGCAGTTCACCGTCTTGTATGTGAACGCCATCGTTCATGACCCGCTGTAGCTGACCTGACAAAGAGCGCAGTACGTCCCACAATGCCGCCCCCTCGAGCTGACCGGGGTACACTGCCTGTACGGTTGCGTCCGAGAGCGCAATAACCTGATGGCTGCGAGGCAAGCCGTGCAGCGCTTCTTCACCAAAAATATCCCCCGGCAGGATGTGACGCACCGTAAGGTTGCGGCCCTGTGGGGTCAGGCGTACCGCCCGTAGCAATCCCGTCTCGAGCCTATACAAACTGGGGCTGCTGTCTCCGGTGTAGTACAGAGTATCTCCACGGCGTACCGGGCGGCCTTGAGCGTCATGGTCGGCAATGCGGGGGGTAGGAACGTAAAGGGTCATAGCGTTCTCCTGAGGGTAGTAATGAGTATTGGTTATGAAGTGAAAGGTTCGGTAGGTCTTGAAAGCAATTGACCTGGCAAAAAGCGTATCAAAGGTTATACAAAAAATGTGAAGCCCAAAGCACAATACCCATTGAAGTCCGCCCACGAGTCCTCATACCCTCAAGTACAAAACTCAAACTTCTCCGTGCTAAAGGCTATTTTTTGAGTGTCTAGTCCTCTTAGTCTCACTCGAGGGAATAGTCTGATTCTCCCTTAGATTTATCAACACTACACAAACCTTATACAAACCGTTCTCATCTGGCTTGAGCGTTTCAACCCCGGCACAGCACGTCCAGGCCAACCTCTACCGTTTGAGCATGGCCTTGCACCGTCAAATTGTGGTCGCGGTTGTAGCCTCCACTCATGACACTCAGAATGGGGGTAGAGGTTTGTTTGCACCACTCGAACACCCAGCGGTCCCGTGCGGCCAGACCCTCGAGCGATAAAGTAAAGCGTCCAAAACGGTCTCCCGCCAGTACGTCCACTCCGGCTAGATAAATCAGTAGGTCCGGCTTGAAGCCCTCGAGCGCACGAAAAACCTCAGCTTCCATCACCTCGAGATAGCGAGAGTCGCCCGTTCCGTCCTCGAGCGGGAGGTCCAAAGAACTGGTTTCCTTGCGAAAAGGGTAATTTCTGGCTCCGTGAACACTCAGGGTAAAAGCTCGAGGGTCGTTCGCCAGCAAGCGGGCGGTTCCGTTGCCCTGATGCACGTCCAAATCCAGAATGAAAACCCGCTTGGCCGTTCCGCCCTCGAGCGCAAGTCTGGCGCAAAGGGCCACATCATTGAGCAGACAAAACCCCTCGGCGCGGTCCTGAAAGGCGTGGTGGGTTCCACCTGCGAGCTGCATTCCCCAGCCTAGTGTGAGGGCCTGCTCGAGCGCGGCACAGGTTCCACCCGCTGCCAGACGCGCCCGCTCCACTACTTCTACACTCCAGGGCAGGCCGTATTCGCGGATTTCGGACTTCTCGAGTTCACCCAGCCGCCAGCGCCGCAGATGGTGAGGGCTGTGAGTGTGCTCGGCCACTTCCCAGGACAGTGCGGGTGAGGGTTTCAGCTCGAGCAAACCTTTTTGTACACAACTCTGCTCGAGCCGTTCCACCACGCCCTGATACTTGTAGAGCGGATAACGGTGGCCTTCAGGCAGGGGAAAGGTGTAGTGAGCGGGTGTGTACGCGAGAAACATAAAGAACAGGTTAGGGGTTCTCGGCGGTGGATGGTTGGTGATTAGTTACGGGACTCTGGAAAAACGTTCAAAGTCATGTTTTAAACAAATGTTAGGAATTGGGTTGTACCAGATGTACTTTACGTAGTTTTTCCATCCAATTGTCCCAGGTTGAAAATTCGTCTTGAGCAGACAAAGTCGTAGTGGGTACAAACTGTTCGCCCACTGGGCGGTATTTATAGCTCCAGTGGCTAATTTGCATCAGGATGGGCAGCAGGGCAATGCCTTTCTCAGTGAGGCTATAAACCACTTTTTGCATGTGGCTGGGGTCCTCGGTTTTGGTGATAATTTCTTCCTCGAGCAGCATTTTTAGGCGGTCTGCCAGGATGTTGGAGGCGATGTGTTCGTCGGAGTGCAGCATCTCACGGTAGTGCCGTTTCCCACCAAACATCAGGTCTCGGACGATGAGTAGAGTCCATTTATCGCCAAAAATGTCGAGTCCGAGGCTTACCGGACATCCCGACCTGTATTTTTCGTTCATGGTTGCCTCGTAACTGCTTGTATTATCGTATCAGTTCATTCATACTTAAACCGATTGCAAAATGCAAGCACTAGGGTCCCCTGGCACAAAAGATATTCACAAAATTCACCCCCCAATAAAAAGGAGAATCTCATGAGCCTGACTCATTTTCGTACTCTAGGCCGCTCTGGACTCATTGTCAGCCCACTGGCGCTTGGAACCATGACCTTTGGGAACTCGAGCTGGGGTTCGCCCGACCAGGTTTCGCAATCTATCTTCAACCATTATGTGGACGCAGGAGGCAACTTTATTGACACCGCAGACATCTACTCGAGCGGACGCAGTGAGGAGTTGATTGGAGGTTATGTCGCAGAGCAAAAGCTGCGTGACCGGGTGGTGCTCTCGAGCAAATTCAGCTTCAATGCCCAGCGGGGAAATCCTAACGCGGGCGGTAATGGGCGCAAAAATATCCACCGTGCGCTTGAGGGTTCGCTCAAGCGTTTGAAAACCGATTACCTGGACCTGTACTGGCTTCACTTCTGGGACATGATTACACCTATTGAAGAGGTACTTCAGACCCTGGGCGATTTGGTACGAGCGGGCCAGATTCGTTACTTTGGTTTATCCGATATGCCCGCTTGGTACGCCACCAAAATGGCTACACTGGCCTCAGCACACCACGTTCCGGGTCCCATTGCCATGCAGCTCGAGTATTCGCTGGTGGAACGCAGCATCGAGCGTGAACACCTTCCTGCGGCCCTCGAGTGCGGAATGGGTATCACGCCGTGGAGTCCGCTGGCAGCAGGTTTTCTGGCTGGAAAGTACACCCATAAAGAGGTGGGAGCCAGTGGACAGGGTAGGCTCAGCGGCCCCAATCCCTTCGGAAACAGCAAGTTTACCGAGCACAACTGGCACATTCTCGAGACCCTGAGAGCTGTAGCTGCCGAAGTGGAACGCCCACCTGCACAGGTGGCTCTGGCGTGGGCTTCGTCTCAGCCGGGGATTGCTTCACCCATTTTGGGAGCTAGAACCCTCGAGCAGTTGAAAGACAATCTGGCCTCACTCGAGATTGGTTTAACCCTTGAGCAGTTTCAAGCATTACATGAAATGAGTACGCTCGAGCCGGGATATAACACGATGATGGCAGATATAAAACGCAGCATCTTAGGCGGAAATGACGTTCAGGGCTGGCGCTAAACGGCTCGAGCGGGTTAGGGTTTTAGCGCGAAGTTAAAGGTTTTGCGCCTCCGGCGTCTTGACCTAAACGGCACCTTCCGGGCCAGGTCGCGGGTCGTTAGTAATTGGTATTTGATCGGTTTGATTTAGGGCGCTCGAGAGCAAACCATCCAATGACCAAAAACCAAGAACCCGTCGGAG
>JACMOA010000392.1 GCA_014378225.1 Deinococcales bacterium
AGGCGTATCTGGATGAAAACGAGCAGATGGTCGTCAATTCGAGCACTCAGCACCCCAGTGAAACCCAGACCATCGTGTCCGAGGTGCTAGGGGTTCCGTTTAGTGCGGTTACGGTGCAAAGTTTGCGGATGGGCGGCGGTTTTGGCGGGAAGGAAACCCAGGCCAACCACTTCGCTGCGGTAGCAGCGCTGGGCGCAGTGCTCACCGGACGTCCGGTGCGCTGTCGGCTCTCGAGGCATCTGGACATGCGCCTCACCGGAAAGCGCCACCCGTTTCAGGCCCACTACACGGTGGGATTCTCGAGCGCGGGTCTGCTCGAGGGCCTAAAGCTCGAGCTATACTCGGACGGTGGCTGGAGCCTAGAGTTGTCCGAGGCCATCCTGGGCCGCGCCCTGTTTCACTCCGACAACTGTTATTACATCCCTAATATGGACGTTTCTGGGCGAGTCTGTAAAACGCACGTCACGTCTCATACAGCATTCCGGGGATTTGGTGGACCGCAGGGAATGGTGGCCATTGAGGAGATTCTGGATAGGGTTGCCAGAGCTTTAAACCTCAAGCCGGAGCGGGTTAGGGAACTCAATTTCTACTCGGATGATGGTTCTGTGGAAACCCTCGAGCAACGGACCACGCACTACGGTCAACCGATTGAGGAAGTGCGAGTGCAGCGCATCTGGAACGAGCTTCTTGAAACTGGGGAGTTCGAGCGCCGCAGGCTCGAGGTTGAATTTTTCAACCTCGAGCACCCGTATTTACGGCGTGGAATCGCCCTCACCCCGGTTAAATTTGGCATCAGCTTCACTGCCACCCAGTTCAATCAGGCGGGCGCTCTGGTCCTGATTTTTCAGGACGGCAGCGTGCAGGTCAATCACGGCGGCACCGAGATGGGGCAGGGACTGCACACCAAGATGCTTCAAATTGCGGCACAAGCGTTGGGAATTCCGCTGGAAAGTGTCAGAATCATGCCCACCCGCACCGATAAAGTACCGAATACCAGCGCCACCGCAGCCTCGAGCGGGGCGGACCTCAACGGCGCAGCAGTGAAAGATGCCTGTGACACCCTGCTCGAGCGCCTTCAAGTCGTGGCTGCCGGGATGTTTGAGCCGTCGGTCCACGCTCGGGATGTGCGCTTCTCGAGCGGGCTGGTCACGGCGCTGGGCCGGGAACAAGCGTTTGGCTTTGCACAGGTGGTCAAAGCGGCCTACATGCAGCGGGTTCAACTCTCGAGCGCCGGGTTTTACCGCACGCCGGACATCTTTTTTAATAAGAACACGGGCAAGGGCGTACCGTTTCGCTACTTCTCCTGGGGCGCGGCCATTTCCGAGGTTGAAGTGGACACCTTGACCGGGATGTGGACCCTGAAAAGGGCCGATATTCTGCACGACTGCGGCAACTCGCTCAACCCGTTTATTGACCGGGGGCAGGTGGAAGGCCGATTTATTCAGGGCATGGGCTGGCTGACCATGGAAGAGCTGGTCTGGGATGACATCGGAAGGCTGCGGACTTACGCGCCCAGTACCTACAAAATTCCTACCCTGGCCGATGTTCCGGTGCAGTTTAACGTGAGTTTGCTGCCTCGAGCGGATGAAAACAAAGTGGTCTACGGGTCCAAAGCGGTGGGAGAACCGCCGTTGATGCTGGGAATTTCGGTACGTGAAGCCATTCGAGATGCGGTAGCCAGCACTTATTCTCGGGCGAACCCTGACGGTGTTTTGCTGGCTTCACCCGCCACCCCAGAAGCCATCCTGAACGCCCTCGAGCGTTTGAAATCCTTTGAATTGAGTGCGGAACAGCAAGCGGTTCCTGCGGACTAATGGACTGGCTTGAGCAGCTCAATCAAATCAAATCCGAGGGGGGTTCCTGCGTGCTGGTCAGTATTGTTCAGGTGCGGGGACACGCGCCCAGGGAAGCCGGGGCCAAGATGGTCGTCAGCTCGAGCAACATGTCTAGCAACATGTTTAGCAGCGTGTCTGGGAGCGTGGGTGGCGGCAACCTTGAGCAAATGTGCATCGTCAAAGCGCGTGGGATGCTCGAGCGGGGAGGACCCAAAACCGAACTCTTGACTGTTCCATTAACTCTAAAAAACACAGGTCCATACGGTGTGCAGTGCTGTGGAGGAGAAGTTACTTTGACTCTCGAGCATTTCAATTTCTCAAAACCCCAGGTCGCCATTTTCGGCGCGGGTCACGTTGGTCTGGCGCTGGCTCGAGTGCTTTCTACCCTCCCAATTGAAATTTTGCTGGTGGACTCGAGAGCAGATATATTTTCTCCCCCTCCCTCGAGTGACGACACTACCAAAGCGACTCTGAATTACATCAACAAACCCTTCCCAGAGTATCCAGAACAGGTGGTGAACCAGCTCAAACCCGGCTCGAGCGCCGTTATCCTGACCCACGACCACGCCGAGGATTTGGCGATTCTCGAGCAGTGCCTTCGACGCCCGGATTTGGCTTACATCGGTTTGATTGGCTCGAGCGTGAAGTGGATTCACTTCTCTGAGCAGCTTGGGGCAGTGGGGTTTACGGATTTGGACCTGGGGCGCGTGACCACACCGATTGGAGTTCCGGGCGTGCGGGGCAAAACGCCGGAGGTGATTGCCATTGCGGTGGCGGCGCAACTATTGGAGAGGATGGAACTGCTCGAGTGAATTTGCCGTTCTAAACATTTCACTTACAATATCCACCATGACCTTAAAAATCACCGCGCCCACCTCGAGCGAATTCAACGAAATCCTGACCCCCGAAGCTTTAGTCTTTCTCGAGGCCCTCGAGCGTAAATTTGGACCGCGCAGACTCGAGCTGTTGGCCCTGCGTGAAGCGCGTCAGGTACGCCTGGACGCGGGGGAAATGCCCGATTTCCTGCCTGAAACAGCGCATGTACGCTCGAGCGACTACCGGGTAAAGTCCGCGCCCTTTGACCTCCAGGACCGCCGGGTAGAAATCACTGGACCTACGGATCGAAAAATGGTCATCAATGCGCTGAACTCCGGCGCTCGAGTGTTCATGGCGGATTTTGAGGACGCTAACTCGCCCAACTGGGATAACTGCGTGCAGGGTCAAATCAATCTGCGCGACGCGGTTCGCCGGACCATCACCTTTCAAAACCCGGATGGGCGCGAATACAAGTTGAATGAAAGTGTGGCGACCCTTTTGGTGCGTCCACGCGGCTGGCATTTACCCGAGAAACACGTTCTGCTCGAACCGCCCAGCGACCCAAACCGCTTTGGGTCGCGTAGTGAGGGCGGGGAGAATAGTCCCATCTCAGGCTCCCTGTTCGATTTTGGACTTTACTTTTTCCACAACGCTCAGGAACTCTTGGCTCGAGGGTCTGGGCCTTATTTTTATATTCCCAAGCTCGAGGGCCATTTAGAAGCGCGGCTGTGGAACGAGGTATTCACGTTTTCCGAAGAATATCTCAAAGTTCCCATCGGCACGGTTCGGGCCACGGTGCTTATCGAAACCATCCTGGCAAGCTTTGAGATGGACGAGATTATCTTTGAATTGCGCGACCACATCGTGGGCCTGAACTGTGGGCGCTGGGACTACATTTTCAGCGCCATCAAAAAATTGCGGACTCGAGCGGATTTTATCTTTCCAGACCGCGCTAAGGTCACGATGGCCTCTCACATGATGCGTTCTTACTCAAAACTGGCTATCCAGACCTGCCACAAACGCGGCGCACACGCTATTGGCGGCATGAGCGCTTTTATCCCGGTCAAAAATGATGAGGTTGCCAACGCTCGAGCGTTTGAGCAGGTCAGACTGGATAAGGAACGCGAGGCCACCAATGGACATGACGGAACCTGGGTGGCGCATCCCGGCATGGTGAGCTTGGCGCTCGAGGTGTTTGACCGGATTATGCCCACGCCCAATCAGCTCGAGAGGGGAAAGCAATCCGAAACCGTGGTGACTCAACAGGATTTGCTCGAGCGCCCGCAAGGAACCATAACTGAGGCGGGATTGCGAATGAATTTGAGCGTGGGCGTGCAGTATCTGGCCGCGTGGTTGCGTGGTAGCGGTGCGGTTCCCATCAACAACCTGATGGAAGACGCCGCCACCGCCGAAATCAGTCGGGCGCAAATCTGGCAGTGGCTGCATCACGGCGCAATACTCGAGGATGGACGCACAGTTACGCATGAGTTGGTAACAAATCTGCTCGAGGAGGAATTGGATAAATTAGGCCGAGAAAAGTTTCAGGAGGCGGCCCCCCTGTTTCTGAGAACCGCTACCGAAACGCCGTTGATGGAGTTTTTGACCTTGCCGGGATACGCGGCCCTGGCCTGAAAACATCAAATGACCCGGCGGCCTACCTCCACCCTTCTACCCCGTAGAAAGCGCCGCTCGAGCGCCCCAATACCCAGAGTCAGGGTATAGGTGATAATGAAATAAACCGCAGCCAGCACAGTGTATACCTCGAACTGGCGGTAAGTCTGCGCGATGATGGCCCCGCCCTGGCGGGTCAGGTCGTCCAGGGTTACAGTACTTATCAGGCTCGAGCCGAGAATCAGCGAGATGTATTCGTTGCCCAGCGGCGGCAGGATGGCCACTAAAGCCTGCGGCAAGATGATGTGGCGCATAGACTGCGGCCCCGACAATCCCAGGCTGCGGGCAGCCTCGAGCTGGCCCAGCTCTACGCTGTTGAGGCCCCCACGCACGATTTCGGACACGTAGGCGGCGGAATAAAGGCCCAGAGCCAGCACCCCCGCCGGAAAGGACTCGAGCTGAATACCCACGGTGGGCAGGCCGTAATACACAAAGCTGAGCTGAATCAGCAGCGGCACACCTCGGGTCAGGGTGACGTGCATCTGAGCCATCTGGGCCAGAATCGGCACTCGAGCAAAGCGTACCCAGCCGGACAGGGTTCCCAGTGTGACCGAAATCAGCAGAGAAACAGCGCTCACCTCGAGCGTGAGCACGGTCCCCTCGAGCAG
>JACMOA010000393.1 GCA_014378225.1 Deinococcales bacterium
CGCTCAGCTGCTCGCAGCAGTTCCCAAAAAACTTGATGCCGTTGTCCTCGAAGGGATTGTGTGAGGCGCTAATCACCACGCCTGCATCGGCCTGGAGCGCTCGAGTGAGAAAGGACACCCCCGGAGTGGGAATCACGCCCAGGTGAACCACGTTGACGCCCTGCGCGGTGAGTCCTGCGGCCAGTGCCGCCTCGAGCATATCGCCACTTTTGCGGGTGTCCTTGCCAATGACTACGGTAGGACTCTGCTTCTGAGTTTTGAGCACTTCCGCGCTGGCACGGCCTAAATCTAGTACCCAGTTCGAAGTGAGCGGATGGATTCCCGCCACGCCGCGCACGCCGTCGGTGCCAAAGTGTTGTCGTTTGTCCATAGTACGGTGTGTATCTTACTGCTTCGGAGTGAAAAGAGGGTGGGGTTTGGGCAACACTCCAACGGAACTCAAACCCACCCCATCTGGCTAGTATGGTGATTCAAAATGGAAACCCACGGGGGTTAAACTCCTACACTCGAGCGGTGATTTCCAGGCCCTTTCCCACCTCGCCCACCCCCAGCAAAACTATTCCCTTCAGAACTCAGGTCTCGGATTTGCTCGAAACCCTGCGCCTGGTGTGGCAAACCTCAAAACCCCAAACGGTTTACCTGGTTGTGCTGAGCGTGCTGCAAGCCTTTATTCCTGCTGCAAGCCTGTGGGTGGGCAAATTACTCCTGGACGCCATCGCTCTGGCGGTGAACGGGCGGCTCGAGGAGGCGGGTGGAGAAGCCCGCTTGATTGGGCTGCTGGGCATTCAGGTGGGCATTGGGGTGGTGGGAACCCTGCTCTCGAGTTTGTCGGCCACGGTGCGAGAACTGCTGGGAGACAGCCTACAAAACCAAATCTCGCTGAAGATTCTGAACAAGGCCAGTGCGCTCGAGGTGGAACGCTTCGAGAACCCCGAAACCTACGACTCGCTGCAAAGCGCTTACCGTGAGGTGGGGGTGAGGCCGCTGGGCGTGCTCACTCAGGTGGTGGGGCTGGTTCAGGCCCTCATTACCCTGACCAGTATTGGCGCACTGATGGCCGGACTGGGCTGGGCAGTCCTGCCGCTGGTGTTGCTGGCCACTGTACCGGGAGTGTGGGTCTCGACCAAATTTGGGGCCGAGAGTTACCGCATGATTCGTTACCGCACCCACGACGCCAGGGTTCAGAACTATCTGGGCGGTGTGCTGACCTCGGATACCCTGGTGAAAGAGGTGCGGTTGTTTCACTTTGAGCCGTATTTGTTAGGTCGCTGGCAGGACTATTACAACAAGTTTCGCGCCCAACTGGTGCCGCTGATTCGAGGCCGTAACCTGTGGAGTTTTGCTGCATCTATCGCGTCTGCGCTGCTCATCGGCCTTGCCACGCTTCAGGTGTTAGAAAAGGCTATTTCAGGACAGCTCACGGTGGGAGATTTCTCCTTGTTTGTGCTGGGGATTTCGCAGGTCCAGGGTCAGTTTTCCACGCTGCTAACCGGATTTTCCGGCATTTACCAGAATCTGCTTTACATGCGTAACCTGTTTGAGTTTCTAGAGCTTCCCTCGAGAGATTTAGAATCTGGCCTCGAGTTTCAGGGTGAGATTCTGAGTGTGGAGTTTGACAACGTGGCCTTCAAGTATCCTTTCGCAGAAAAAAACGTGCTCGAGGGCGTGAGTTTCAAAATCATCAAAGGTCAGGCGCTCGCACTGGTAGGGGAGAACGGCGCGGGCAAAACCACCATCGTCAAACTGGTCACGCGATTGTTCGAGCCGACCTCGGGGCGCATTCTGGTCAACGGTCAGGACGCCTCGCAATTCTCGGTGCGCTCGCTTCAGGCCGCCATGAGCATCATTTTTCAGGACTTCGGGCAGTACCAGATGAGTGTGCGCGAAAACGTGGTGCTGAGCGATGTGGACGCTTTTAATGGCTCGAGCGCCAAAGACTCTAAGGCGGAGGTTCAGCTCGAGCAAGCGACCTCGAGCGCCGGAGCTGCTTTTGTAGGGGAGTTGGAGAAAGGGTTTGACACCCAATTGGGCAAACTGTTTCAAGGCGGACGCAACCTGTCCGGCGGTCAGTGGCAACGCCTCGCGCTGGCAAGGTTGTATTACAGAGGCGCCTCAATGCTGATTTTCGACGAACCCACCGCCGCGCTGGACGCCAACGCCGAATTTGAGGTGGTGGAAGCCTTGCGGGCGCACTCGAGCGAAAGAATCACGGTCATCATTTCACACCGTTTCTCCACCGTGCGTCTGGCCGATTTTATTGTGGTGCTCGAGGGTGGAAAAGTTAAAGAGCAGGGAACCCATGCAGAACTGCTCGAGCTGGACGGGAAATACGCTGGAATGTACAGGTTGCAGGCTCGAGGGTACGCTTGAAGATTGCAAACATCAGATTTCAGATATCAGAAATTACGCCAAAATCTCTTGCCGCAACGCCTCCACTTTCCCCCGGCGCTCGAGCACCCCACGCTCTCCCTCCTCGAGTTTATCGCGCTCTAAGCGAATAAAACGGGTCCACGGGGCCATCGTATCGTTTAAGCGGGCGGTAAATCTTTCCTGCTCGAGGGCGTATTCCCGCGCAATCAGTGCGTGCAGGGTTTTTCGGGTGTCTTCGATGCTCGAGCGCACTTTTTGCACTGCGGCGCGTCGGCGGGCGGGCAAGACCAGCGCTCCCAGAGCGGTTAAGGTAATTCCCGCCGTAATTCCGGTGATATCCAGCGCGGTGCTCGAGACCAGAGCCACGGTGAGCGCTCCCAGACCAATGCCGCCCACCGCCGTGAGGCCGGAAGTGACCACTGCGCCTTGCGCGTCGGCTACAAAGCGCTGCGCGAAGTCCTGGTGGGTCAGGCTCGAGAGTTGAACGTCGGCCTGACCCACGATATTTTGCATCAAATTCTGACGGTCCATCTGAAAACGGGTTTCAGGAAGCACGATGTCCTGACGCTGCCGCAACCTGGCCTGGGTGTCTTCCCAGAAACGCAGATTGCGCTCGAGCAGTCGGTCTACAGCTCCAGACAGGGTTTGCTCGAGGCGCTCTGGAAGGTCTGCCACCGCTTCACGCTCGAAACCCCCCTCGAGTTCTTTACCTTTGAGTAATGACCCAATTTTCTGAATCCTCATCCGGTCTTCTATGTAAGTCTTGGCCCGTTCCCCAAACGCCTCGAGATGGGTGTCCAGCTTGGCCAGTTGCCCCGCCAGTTCACCGCCCATGTCCTCAGTGTGAATTTTGGTTTCGCCCTCGAGACCCTCGAGCAGTGCAAAATCCTCTTTCAAAACCTCACGGGCCAGCTTTACCCGCTCGAGTTCGCCGTCCAGCAAGCTCGAGGCAATATTGATTGGATTCTCGAGCTTCATCCGGGTGCGGTCTTTCTCGTTCAGGCGGCTCTCGAGGTCTATTCTGAGCGCTTTGAAACCGGGGTCTCCGCCAAATTGCTTGTTGATGAGTTCATTGCGGCTCGAGACCAGAAAAGTGGGTGGGGTCAGGCCCAGGGTTTCACGGGCGTACTTCTCTACAAAGGTTTTGACTTCCTGGCGCTCGGCTTCCTGCTCGAGCAG
>JACMOA010000394.1 GCA_014378225.1 Deinococcales bacterium
CATACCACAGTATAACCGGTTGGGGTTTTTGCGCTCGAGCGACCCCCTTCTCTTTCGCGCTTTGCGTCTTGGACATAACGGCACCTTCCGGGCCTGTCCGCTCAAAAGAATATCCCCCCTATAAAATAGGGGGGAACAAAAATACCGTGTGGCTCGAGCTTTTAAAGTACCCACCTGCGAGAGTGGGGGGTTTTGCGTGAATACGCAAGGGGGGTCATTCCAGGCCGAATACCAACTAAACCCTCATGCTCGAGGTTCTTACCCAAACAACCTCGAGCGCAGGTAGCTTTCCAAATCCGAAATCGCCACCCGGTCTTGCAGTAAGGTGTCGCGGTCTCGCACGGTGACGGTGTCCTCAAGCGCGGTGTCTTCGCCGCGTCCCAGGGTGTCGTAGTCCACAGTCACGCAGTATGGCGTTCCCACCTCGTCGTGACGGCGGTACGCTTTGCCCACATTGCCACTGTCCTCGAGCAGAATGCGGCCCCAGGCCAGCTTTTGCAGGTCCTGCTTGATTTTGCGGGCGGTTTCCACCAGTTCCGGCTTGTTGCGGGCCAGCGGAATGACCGCCACTTTGATGGGCGCAAGGTGCGGACGCAATTTCAAAACAATGCGCTCGTTGCCGTTCTCGAGGGTTTCTTTGGTAAAAGCCTCGCTCAGCACCGCCAGAACCGCACGGTCCACGCCTGCCGACGGCTCAATCACATAGGGAACGATGTGTTTGTTGCTTTCCCCGTCTAGGATGGTGAGCTTTTGAGTGCTGTCCTCGTTGGGCAAAACTGTGGCGCTGAGGTTCATATCCGCCTGAGAGCGGGTGTGGCTGCCCAAATCAAAATCTGTGCGGTTGGCGATGCCCTCGATTTCCTCGAATCCCAGCGAAGGATAGTTGTACATCAAATCATAGGTGCGCTTGGAATAGTGCGCGAGGTCCGCTTTTGGCACGTCCAGAATCTCAATTTGATGGCGCGGAATACCTACACTATCCCACCATTTCAACCTCGCCTCGAGCCACTTTTCATGCCACACCTCGTCCTCGCCCGGTTTGACAAAAAACTCGATTTCCATCTGCTCAAATTCACGCACCCGAAAAATGAAATTGCGCGGCGTAATCTCGTTGCGAAACGCTTTACCAATCTGGGCGATACCAAACGGAAGCCGTCTCGAGGTGCTATCCACCACATTCTTAAAGTTCACAAAAATACCCTGAGCGGTTTCCGGGCGCAGGTAGGCGTAGCTTTCGTCGTCGGCCACCGGACCCACCGTGGTCCTGAACATCATGTTAAACGGTCTGGGCGCGGTCCAGTTGGAACCTGTACTGCCTTCCGGCTCGAGCACTCCAGCGCTCGAGAGGGCTAATGCAGCTTTTTCACCATCTTTCATTAGCGCCGCTACCAGCTCGGTCAGGTCGTCGCCCTGCTCGAGGCCCATTGATTGGGCCACTTTCAGGCGCACCTCTGGGGTCTGGTCTTTGAGCAAGTGGTCTAATCTGTAGCGCTTATTGCTACCTTTGTGGTCCACCATCGGGTCCGAAAAAGTGGATTCATGACCGCTGTGGCGCAACACCATACGGTGCATTAGCACACTGGCGTCCAGGCCCTCCATATCGTCGCGCTCGTAGATATTGGCCTTCCACCACGCTTCCTTGAGGTTCTTCTTGAGTTCAACTCCCAGGGGACCGTAATCGTAAGTTCCCTGTAGGCCCCCGTAAATCTCGGACCCCTGAAAGATGAATCCACGGCGTTTACACAGGCTGACCAGTTCTTCCATCGTTTGTGCGGGCATGTTGACTCCTTTTGGTTTGTTTATGCTCGAGGGTGTGATTATGTAGCTCGAGCGTGAAAGTGTTGCGCCTCCGGCGGGTCATTAGTGATTAGTTCCCCGTTGGTTTGATTTCGGGCGCTATCTTGGTCCAAGCGGCACTGTCTTGGCGAAAACAGCACCTCGTGGGGCCTCGCCGCGTCTAGAGCAGAACGACACCTGACAGGCGTCTTGGCGAAAGCGGGACTATCTTGAGCAGAACGGCGTCTTGGCGAAAACAGCACCTACCGGGCCTCGCCGCACCTCACGGGCCTGCTCGCTTCTCGGGCCTCGCCGCCTGCTCGCCTACCGGGCCAGACCGCTCGAGAGCAGACCCTCCAATGACGAAAACCCTAAAACCCGCCGCATGGCGACTTCTAACCACTCGAGGAAAAATAAAAATCCCCAGATGGTCCGCTTTACGGTTTCCATCTGGGGACGAGTTAAGCACTCGCGGTTCCACCCCAGTTCCTCGAGACGGCGTTTAACCCTTGCTCGAGGCCCTTAATATTGATTTAACGTTCCCAATGCCTTTCTCGCGTTGCGTTTCCTGCTGGACTCACACCATCTCCAGCTCGCTCGAGGTCGCATGTTCGCGGTACTCTTTTGGGTTCGGTCAGAGTGTTCTGACACGCATGAGTGTGGCAGACTTCAGGCGGGGTGTCAAGTTTTTAAGAGCGCTCGAGTCAAAAGTAAAATTATACTCATAAAGAGTTTTTAATCACCCAAACGAGGTTTCCACCTTCTATACTGGACTTAGCCATGTCTTTTCTCGCTGACCTTTCCCGCTTTGAACAAGCCCCTCGAGCGCTCTCAAACCTGGACCGCCTGGGAGTGTTACAGGACCATGCACTCGCTGACTCAGGCAGGGAACCCGCCTTTGACCGCCTCACCCGTCTGGCCTCGCACCTGCTGGGAACTCCCGTGGCGCTTATCACGCTGGTAGATGAGAATCGCCAAATCTTTAAAGGTTTCGAGGGGCTGGGTGAACCCTGGGCCACCCTGGGCGAGACCCCGCTGACCCACTCTTTTTGTCAGTACACCCTGAGCCACTCAGAGCCACTTGTGGTGGTGGACGCCCGTGAGCATCCTGTTTTACACACCAATCTGGCCGTTCGAGATATGGGGGTAGTGGCCTACGCGGGCTTTCCCCTAACCCTGCAAACAGGTCATACCCTGGGGGCCTTTTGCGCGATTGACACTGTTCCTCGAGCCTGGAGTGACGCAGACCTCGAGATTTTACGGGAACTCTCGCAGATGGCCCTGGACGAGATAGAGCTGAAAATTGCGCTCAAGCAGCAAACAGCCCTGGTGCGTGAGCGCGAAGCTCTGCTGCAACTCGCCGCACACGAACTCAAAAATCCGCTGGCGGTAGTGATGAGCATGACCGATTTTCTGCTCGAGCACCCGGTAGACGCGCCGCTCGGCCCAGACGAGAGAGACCTGCTCGAGCACATTGGCAGCGCCGGACGCCGGATGTTTGAGCTTCTGGTCCGCATTCTGGACGCGGGTCAGCTCGAGCACGGGGGCCTGCACCTGAAAATGCAGCAGATGGATTTGCAAGCCCTGGTGAAACGGGTGGTTTCAGAGCTAAGGCTCAGTTCTACACGCCATTCGCTCCACCTGGAGCCGCTCGAGCTTGAGTCCTCGAGTGAAATTCTGGTGGAGGGCGACGCGGTACGGCTCGAGCAGGTGCTCCGCAATCTGCTGGGAAACGCCTTAAAGTACAGCCCCAATGGGGGTGCAGTGACCGTGAG
>JACMOA010000395.1 GCA_014378225.1 Deinococcales bacterium
CGGGGACTGGGTTTATGGTAAACATCAGTCTATCGGAGGACCTTCCTTATCCCGAACTCAGGTTAACTAGGTACAACGCCGACATAAAGGTGAAGGTTTTGCTCGAGTGCGTTTGATTTGCCCTCGAGAGTTTTGCTGCGTCTGTCTTGGCCCAAAAGTAGCACCTACCGGGCCGCGCCGCGTCTTGGCGAAAACGGCACCTACCGGGCCTCGGCGCTCGAGGGGAAGCCATGACCCTCTACGCTCGAGTGTGCACTGAGGTTGGTCACAAATTGGTCAAAAGTTTGAGCTTCTGCGCTCAAGGCTTCTGCATTTTCCGTATCCCTTCTGGTTGGGCGGCGCTCGAGGGAATTCTGAATCCATGACCGCTGCCTCCAGAACCGCTCGAGCCGAGCTTTTCTGTATCCGGGCCTGTGCGATAAAGGAAAGCGATTGAGATGAAAAACCAACTCACTTTTTTGGGTCACGCCGCCTTTAAATTCACCCTCGAGAACTGTTTTCCCTAACCCTCGAGCAAAACTCGCCCAATCCTGCCCCGCTCGAGCCGGGTTAAAATCTCGTAATCAATCGTGTCCACCCAACTCGCCACCCTACTAGCGCTCAAATCTCCGGGTCCAAACACTTCCACCTCGTCGCCCACCTTCAGCTCGAGGCCGCTCACGTCCACCATGCATTGGTCCATACAGATGCGTCCCAGTACGGGCCTGAGTTCACCATTCACCCGCATGAAGGCTTTGCCCGTGGCGCCCCTGGGGTAGCCGTCTCCATAGCCAATCTGAACGTTAGCGGCCAGAGTGTCGCGCTGTGCGGTCCACAGGCCACCGTAAGACACGCTTTCCCCGGCCCGCACCGTCTGAAACGCGCCTATTCTGGCTTTCAAGGTGAGTGCGGGTTTCAGCTCGAGCCGCCCCGTCATGCCGGGGTCTGGGGCGTAGCCATAGCTGGCAATTCCAGGCCGAATCAGGTCGAAAGCTGCCCTCTTTCCAAAAGCCAGTACCCCGGCGCTGTTGCTGAGGTGAAAAAGCGGTTTTGGCTCGAGCCTGGAGCACAAAGCGGTGTGGATTTTCTCGAAACGCTCGAGCTGAAGTGCGGCGTCCTGTAAGTCTGGGCTGTCCGCGCTGGCAAAGTGCGAATAAATACCCTCGAGTGCCAACCCTCGAGTGAGAATTTCGTTTAATAGCTCTGGAACCCCTTCTGGACGCACCCCCAGGCGGTTCATTCCAGTGTTGATTTTGAGCTGAACTTTTGCCCCACGTTGCAATTCACCCAGGTCCTCGCTCGAGCCAACCGAGAGATGAACTCCCCTGGCGGACAGTCTGGAGGCTTCGAGCGGGTCGGTGGGCGTGAGCAACAGGATGGGTTTTTGGATTCTCTCCTCGAGCAATTCCCAGGCTTCATCTGCACTCGCTACCCCAAAGCCCCACAGCAAGGGATGGTTTTCCAATACTTTTGCCACCAGTTTCAGCCCGTGTCCGTAAGCGTTGGCCTTGACCGGAAGCAAAATTTTAGCGCCTCCAGCCGCTTGACTTAGGGTCTCGAGGTTGTGGTGCAGGGCTTGGAGCGAGATGTGAGCGGTGGCTCGAGCAGACATACCTTCATGATAGCCTCCTTTGTGGCCCTGAGAATTTCCTAAAACGAACCGTGGCTTTTTTCAGAAGGGACAATGAGTGATGTCTTGGTGAAAGCGGCACACTCCCACTCGCTCCGTGTCTTGGTCTGAACGGCACCTAGCGGGCCAAACCGCCTCGAAAAAATCTTGTACGTTTCAAGATTTTTCGGATTCCGTATGATTGATGCCTGATTCGTCCTGCACTTCATCGGATTTGGACTTGCGAAAGAGGTCCAGTGAAAGCGAGGGCTGATAGGTAAAGTTTGCTGTAACGCTGCGGTAATCCTTGAAGTGCATAGTGCGCGTATGAATGTCCCCAAGTTCAGCAAAATGCTGGTGGCCCTCGAGAATACCGCGCTGGGGCAGCAGGTCGCAAGGGCCGCGCTCGAGTTTGTGGCCCGTCTGAAAGTGCAGGTTCTGTTTGTGCATGTACTATCCCCAGGTTTGAACCCCGACCTCGAGCGGATAACTGTGCTGGACCGGGAAAGTTCTAATCTGTCAGGATACAGTTTTACCACTGGTATTCAGGTGCTGGACACTCTAAAACCCCTGCTTTCCATCGCACCTTTCGACCTCAGAGTCTTGCTGGGCGAACCGGCCTCGAGTCTGCTCGAGTGTGCCGAGCAGGAAAACTGTGACCTGTTGGTTCTGGGAACCCACGCACGCGAAGGGGTGTCCCGTCTGTTGCTGGGCAGTGTGGCCGAGCATGTGATGCGCCACAGCGCCTTACCGATACTGTTACTGCGGGCCTCGAGCGCACCCCGATTGAACCCAACGAACGCAGCATTTAGCGTGGCCGTGGCGGTAGATGGCAGCCCTCGGTGTGAGTGGACCGCCGAGGTTGCGGCAGAACTGGCGCTGCAACTGCACAGCCCGCTTTGGGTGCTGCATGTGTTGGACGACGCTCGAGCCGAGACGAGCCAGCATCTACACGCCGCACAGGGAAACGGGGAGATTGCCGATGTGTTGCGGCAACGCGGTGAATACGCACTGGCACTGGCCCGTACTCGAGCGCTTCAGGTTTCCGCCCAACAGGCTTCTACGCGGCTGGAATTACACTCCCAGCTTCTTGCGCCCCACCCGGATGGGGTGGCCTCGAGCCTGATGCTTCACGCCGCCGAAAAGAAACTTTCGCTGTTGGTGATGGGAATGCGCGACAGAACGAATCTCTTTCGCTGGCTCGAGGGCAGCAATGCCGAAAGTGTGGTGCGCCATTCGCCCTGTCCAGTGTTGGTGATTCCCCATAAAGTTCCAACCCACGCCACACATGAGGAAAACACCGTTTCGCAAACGGTGTAGCCCTCGAGCCACTTCCCGCCCTGCTCAAAAGGAGGTTTCAAGATGTCCGACAAACTATTGGTGGCCCTTTCCCCAGACTCGAGTGCGGTCAAAGTGGCCCAAATGGCCTTCGAGCTATCCAAAACGCTGGGTTTGACTGGATTGGCGGTGGCGATTGAAACCCACAAAGGCCCCGCCACTCTCGAGCACATTTTACCGAACGTTCGGGTCAACTATCCCGCTCTGGACGCGCTCGAGGAGTTTAGTCTGGGAGACGCGCTCGAGGGCTATATCTCCAAAGCTCCGAGTGTGGTAGACGGTATCCTGCACAGCGTGCGTGAACTGAAACCCGCCTTACTGGTGATGGGAACACAGGGACGCGAGGGGCTGAGCCGAATGCTCGAGGGCAGTGTGGCCGAGGGGGTATTGAAGCGCTGTCCGGTTCCAGTGTTGTTGCTTCGCAAGGGTGTGGCAGTAGATTTGAATCGGCTCGAGCACGTTTTGGTTTCGGTGGAGAGTGACCCTGGCAGTGAGCGGGCGCTCGAGGGTGCGGTCAAAATATGCCAGCAAACGGGCGCACGCCTGACCCTGCTGCACGTTCTGGTGGGCAGTGCCATGACTTATGGGGTAGTTTACGGTGGATACCCCCCTACCGAAGCACAAAATAACTTTGCACAGTGGCGCATCCGAGGCGTGGGCCTGCTCGAGCGCCTAGAGACAGTGGCGCGAAATCTAGGTGGTGCGGAATTACAGCTCGAGACGGCCCTGCTCGAAACTTTTGATACCAGCGTCTCGAGCAAGATTTTGACCTACGCCTGTGAACACGCGGTAGACCTGCTGACCATGAGCACCTCGAGCAAGTCTGGGTTAGACCGCCTGTTTCTGGGAAGTGTAGCCGAGGGTGTGATTCACCATGCGGACCTTCCAGTGCTTTTAGTAGGTCCAGCGGCGCAGAGAAATACCGTTTCGGCGGCATTGGAACCTACTCGAGTGGACCAGGATATTCAAACCCGTTCCCGGTAGGTTGTCTCGTTTGAGCGCAGTGATACCAAGTCGCCTTGAAGAAGTTCTATTTCTTCAAGGCGAAGCACAGCGAGAAAACTAAAGGGGCGGGTTGCTGTTTTGTATTTTCATCCCGGTATTTTTCTACGGTAGAAAGTGGGTGTTGGCAATTTGGTATTAGACCCTGTTTTTCATCTTTCAAATTGTGCCCTAACCCTCATGTATTCCTCTTATTGAGAACTATTCTTATTAAAGAATGTATATGCGAGTCATCGCTTGACAGGATTGGTCCCAAACCGAGGATTTTTATTTTTCTCAGAATCTGGTTAGCCTTTTAGTTTTACAGCACTTGACTCGAGCGTCAAACCCACTTTTGTATTTCTTCAGGGAGTTCCATGACCGTTTTGACCACCCATTATCCCGCTCGAGTGGGGCAGAAAAGTTCTTCCTCGCTTTCGCCAAAACTTCGCTTTGCCGTTTTGATGACGGCCCTGACCTTGCTGGGCTTGCTGGTTGGACTGTTGGGCCAACACTCGCTTCGTAACGACATCCTCATCTGGGGTGGTTACGGCGTCGCCTACCTTGCAGGCGGCATTCCGGCGGGGCGTGAAGCGCTCAAGAGCCTTGTTAAAGAGCGCAAGCTAGACGTGGATTTGCTGATGGTCCTGGCAGCACTGGGCGCGGCCAGCATTGGGCAGGCGGCAGACGGCGCAATATTGCTGTTCCTGTTTAGCCTGAGCAACACCCTGCAAGACTGGGCTATGGGGCGCACTAAAAACGCCATTGAAGCGCTGATGCACCTGAACCCCGAGGGCGCGACCGTGCGCCGGGACGGTCTGGAAAAGTGGTGCGGATTAGGCGAAATCAAAATGGGCGACATTTTGTTGGTCAAGCCGGGAGAACGCTTTGCCGCCGACGCTCGAGTGACCCTGGGAGAAACCAGCGTGGACGAGTCTCCTATTACCGGAGAGAGCCGCCCGGTGGATAAAGTTCCTGGCTCGAGCGTAGCCAGTGGAACGGTGAATCTGAATGGCAGCATCGAAGCCGAAGTGGTTAGACCCGCCGGTGAGAGCACCCTGGCCCGCCTGGTGACTCTGATGGAGCAGGCCCAAACCCAAAAAAGCCGTACCGAAACCCTCGCTGAGCGCTGGGAAAGCCCTTACGCCACTGGGGTACTGATTGCTGTCCCGCTGGTTTTTGTTCTGCTGCACTATGTTTTTGCCCTGCCCACTGAAACTGCGTGGTACCGCGCTATGGCTTTTATGGTGGTGGCCAGCCCTTGCGCGGTGGTTATCAGTACACCCGCCGTGATGCTCAGTGCGATGGCGGCGGCGGCGCGGGCTGGGGTACTGTTCAAGAGCAGTGCCGCGCTGGACGCCCTGGCGGGAGTAAAGACCATCGCTTTTGACAAGACCGGAACGCTCACCCAGGCCAAAATGACCCTCACTCGAGTGGTGTCGGACGACGAGGGCGCGGCCCTATCTCTGGCGGCGGGACTCGAGGCCCACAGCGAGCACCCCATCGCATACGCTATCGTGAATGCGGCGCAGGAAAAGGCGCTCGAGAGCGTACAGGTATTGGGCGCACAAGCGATTCCCGGTCACGGCATTGAGGCCCGTATTATGACTGGGGAACTGGCCTGGGCCGGAAACGAACGCTTGGCGCTGCGCCAGAACGCTACGCTAACCCCGGTACAAACCGCTGCTCTGGTAGAAATGAATGGGCAGGGCAGCAGCACCGTAATCATCGGCATCGGCGCTCGAGTGGTGGGAGTAATGGGCGTGGCCGATGCGCTGCGTCCCGGAATCTCGAGTGCGCTCGAGGGACTTCGCAGTGCAGGCGTGGCCCATCTGGTCATGCTGACCGGAGACAAAAAGGAAGTGGCCGAAACCATCGCTCGAGAGGTGGGGTTGAGCGAGTACCGTGCTGAGCTTCTGCCCGAGGACAAGC
>JACMOA010000396.1 GCA_014378225.1 Deinococcales bacterium
AACTCAAGTAGTTGAGCAAGTGGCTCGAGTTGTAGGCAATGAGCGATTATCAATTGGCTGACAGACGTGTGCGAATACTTTTTCGTTGCTCGAGGTTTCTTAAATACTGAAGATGCCCAATCGTTCAGTGAGGCGTGCGGCGAACTCTGAAAGCCAGATGCTCGAGCCACAAGTATCGTTAGCTAATCGCTAAGCCCTCATTGCCCATTCCCCCCCAACCCGCTAAACTCACCCTATGAACCTGATTTTACTCAAAGCTCTGCTCGAGGCCGCCGCGCCCAGTGGCTCCGAAGAGCGGGCCGCCGCCGTATTTCTCGAAGAGGCCAGAACCTTTGCAGACCGCACCTACACCGACCACTTTGGCAATGTCTACGCCGAAATCGGCCCCAGTGAGGGCCGTCCCCGCGTGCTCGAGGCACATATAGACGAGATTGGCGTGATGGTTTCGCACGTAGACCAGGAGGGCAATGTCTATTTTCACGAGATTGGCGGCATGGACAAGGCCATCTATGTGGGCGCTCGAGTACGGCTGTTAGCGCCGGGCGGAGACCTCATCGGGGTGGTGGGCCGCAAACCCATTCACCTGATGAGCGGGGAAGAAAAAGTGGCGGGCATCAAACTCGAGGAGTTGAGTCTGGATTTGGCGCTCGAGCCGGATGAGGTGAAAAAGCGGGTTCCCAACGGCACGGTGGGCGTGCTAGAGGCCCCAGTCCTGTTTGTTGGTCAGCGGGTAGTTTCGAGGGCATTGGACAACCGGATTGGGGTTTATGCAGTGCTAGAGGCGCTACGGCAACTTAAAAATCGGGGTTGCACCGAGCGAATCGTGCTGGTGGGCAGCGTACAGGAAGAGGTGGGCCATTACGGGGCAAAAATGGCGGCTTACGGTCTAGACCCGCTCGAGGCGCTGGTGGTGGACGTGACTTTTGAAACCTCACAGAGCGGTGTGGACGTGAAAAGGCTGGGTGAATCGCCGTTTGGCAGCGGGGTCAACCTGTGTGTGATGCCCATTTTGCACAGCGGACTGCGTAAAAAACTCGAGCGAACCGCTACAGCGCACAACCTCCCCTTCACCATGACCAGTGGCTCGAGCGTGCGAAAGTCTTTTTCCAATGCTGACGACTTTACCCTCTCAAGGCGCGGTGTTCCCACGGCGCTACTCTCCATCCCCTGTCGCTCGATGCACTCACCGGGAGAACAGGTGGATTTGCGCGATGTGGAGGTTTGTATTCGTTTGATGGTGGAGTACGTGCTGGAGAGTGCTGGAGCCGGTATAACGACTATTCTGGATGAGCTAAAACCACACTCAGCAGGGTAAGTAGATGGGCCTTGAGCCGCAAATACTCCGGGTCCTGCACCAATCTGGCCCGGTCTCGAGGGCGCTCGAGGGTCACGTTCAGAACCTCATGAATCCGCCCCCTGGGGCCGTTGCTCATGACTACAATTTTATCCGCCAGATACAGCGCTTCGTCTATGTCGTGCGTGACCATCACCACGTTCTTGGCCTGTCCACCTTGTTGGGCCTCTAGCTGCCACATCCTTAAGAGTTCATCCTGAAGCTTGCCCTTGGTAATTGCGTCCAGCGCTCCAAAAGGTTCGTCCAGCAACAGCACTTTGGGGTGAATCGCCAGCGCCCGTGCAATCGCCACCCGCTGCTTCATGCCGCCGGACAGTTCGGAAGGGCGCTTATGGCTATGGACGGATAGCCCCACCATCTCGAGGAATTCCTCCACTCGAGCGCGTTGCTCGAGGCCCCTCAGTTCTGGCAGTGCGGCCCTCACCGCCTCGAGCACGTTTTGAAACACCGTTAGCCACGGCAAGAGTGAATAATTCTGAAACACCATCGCCCGGTCTGGCCCAGGGCCTTCAATCTTGTGACCGAACAGCCGCAAATCTCCGCTCGAGGGTTTCTCGAGGCCCGCAATCAGGTTGAGCAGGGTGGACTTGCCGCAGCCGGAGTGACCAATCAGGCACACGAACTCCCCCGGCTCAATTTGTAGCGAAATATCCTCGAGCGCCACATACTTGCCGAAGCTCTTGTGAACGTTTTCAATGTTCAGCGCAGGCGTGGCAGAGGGCGGAGTGGGCATTCTGGTTTGTGGGCCGCTTTCTGAAAAGGTGGATAGGGTCATTTTGGTCCTCTCGAGGGTCATTCCGTACAAACATCTTGCAGTAGGTGGGGTGTTCGGCCTGGAAGGACCCCCCGAACCTTGAGCGCTACGCTTTCGAGGTGGTTCCGTCCCTACCGGAAGCTATGCGAACCCTGTAAAACAGGGAGGATATTTTTGTGAGCGTTAGCGTACAAAAGAAGGAGGGTTATGTGCTCAAACTAATGCGGTTTAAGCTCTCTGCTCTCCACACTAGGCCCTTTGCGGCGCAAAGGGCCTACTTGTACGACACCCGCCGCTCGAGCACTCCAAACAGTCGGTCCAGCGCAAACCCCGTAAAACCAATCAACAAAATAGCCACCACTACCAAAGATAGATTGCCCGCGTTGTAGCTGTCCCACACGAAAAACCCAATTCCTGCGCGACCCGAGAGCATCTCGGCGGCCACAATCACCATCCAAGCGATGCCAAAGGAAATTCGTAGTCCGGTCACAATAGAAGGCAGGGCAAACGGCATCACGACCCTGATGAGGTATTGCCACGGGGAGAAACGGAACACTCGAGCCACATTTTTGAAATCCTGTGGCAGGCTCGAGACGCCAAAAGCGGTGTTGAGCACGGTGGGCCACAGTGCAGTAATGAAGATGGTAAACACCAGCGCGGGGTCGGCGGCGGTGAAAGCAGCCAGTCCCAGCGGATACCAAGCCAGCGGCGAAACCGGGCGCAGCAGTTGCACCAGTGGGTCTAGCAGTTTGCGGAAAAAAGGAATCATACCCATCAGGGTTCCCAGCGGAATCGCCAGCAACGCGCCCAGCACAAAGCCACTGGCTACCCTCGAGAGCGAGTTGAGCATCAGGTTGAGAATGCCCTTGTCACTGGGTCCCCGGTCATACCAGGGATTCTGAAACAGAGCCTGGGTGGCCTCCCAGATGGCTTTCAACTTGGGCAGGTCTGGCACGGCGCTCGAGGCGGCAACCCACAGCAGGGCGAGCAGCAGCAGACCGCCTATAAAAAAAGCCAGTTGGCTCAGGAACCCTCGAGCGTGCTGTCCCAGAGGTGAGGGAGTGGAGGGGCGCTTCTCGAGCAGGATTTCGGTGCGTTGCATCTTAAAACCTCCGTTTAAGTCTTTGTTGGGGCAATCTCACGCGATTGCCCACTTACCTGAAAAGGGTAACCGCGTGAGATTGCCCATACACCACACTAAATTTTGTTTTTGGCGAGATAGGCTGCCGGATTTTTGGGGTCAAACACCACTTTATCCAGGGTCATCTGAATGGTGGACATCTCGTCATTCGGGACCTTGATACCGGCTTCTTTGGCCACTTCGCGGTAAAGGTCGTCCAGAATTAGGGTGTCGGCAATCTTTTGATAGTCGGGTGCGGCCTTGAGCAGCCCAAAGCGCACGTATTGAGCTAAGAACCAGATGGCGTGACCCTTGCGGGGAAAATTCGTTTGGCCGCCCCGGTAAAAGGCCATCTGGTCGCCCAGAAACTTCCTCGTTCCCAGGCCCTCGCCCATGTCATAAATGCCCGCCAGCCGTGCGTCTATCACCTCGGCGGGTGCGTTGACATATCGGCTCGAGCCGATGGTTTTGGCTGCCGCCTTACGGTTTTTAGCCGCATCCAACCACGCAGACGCTTTGAGGATGGCCCGCATCACCCCCTTGAGTTCTTCTTTGCGCCCGGAGAACTCTTTGTTGAGCACCAGGGCTTTTTCAGGGTGATGACGCCAGATTTGTTGACTGGTGATGTGGGTAAACCCCACGCCCTGCGCCACCCCCACCCCGTTCCACGGTTCACCCACTGAATAGCCGTCCATGTTGCCCACCTTCATGTTGGCGACCATCTGCGGCGGTGGAATGGTGATGATGCCGACCTTGCTCTGGTCAATGCCGCTCGAGGCCATCCAGTAGCGCAGCCACATGTCGTGGGTTCCGCCGGGAAAGGTCATGGCAAAGGTGGGCGCTTTTCCAGCCTTCACTCGAGCGTCTACCGCTTCTTTCACCTTTTTAGGGTCGAATCCGGCACTCTTGAACTCCTTCTCGAGGGTGATGGCCTGACCGTTGTTGTTGAGAATCATGGCAATGGGCAGCTCTTTCCCCGCCATACCGCCCACCCCGGTGTACACGCTAAACGGCATTCCGAACAAACAGTGTGCCGCCTGTAAATCTCCGGTCAGCAGTCCGTCCCTTGTGGCAGCCCAGGACGCCTGTTTGGCCACCTCTACTTCCACACCAAATTCCTTGAAGTACCCCAGTTCCTGCGCCATCACCACACTGGCGCAGTCGGTCAGGGCAATAAATCCGATGGTGATTTTCTTGCTCTGGGCTTTCGCGGTGTTAAACAGCGGCAAGCTGCTCGAGGCAGCGACGGCGGCAGTAGTTTTAAGAAAAGTGCGACGGTTGATTTCGGTCATTTAGGCTCCTTGCGATTATGAAAGGGAATTTCGGTTCTCAGCTATCGGGGTAGTGGTATAATTGCAACTGATTTGCTAGGGTGAAACGATGATTGCCCATACCTGCCGCCGCTGTGACTCCACCGC
>JACMOA010000038.1 GCA_014378225.1 Deinococcales bacterium
CCGGCCCTCTTTTCCGGGAACTGGAATGGACACTGGATTATGTGGCTGGGACCAGTTCTGGGAGCGCTTTTGGGCGCTTGGACAGGAATTTTTCTACAGGTTAAACCGCTCGAGGGAGAAATTCAAACCTCGAGCTAAGAAGTCAATGGAGTGTGAGCACGAACAAGAAAACTGTGCTGTTTCTCTGTACAGGCAACACCGCCCGTAGCCAGATGGCAGATGGCAGATGCTCTACTGCGTCACCACTTTGCCCAATACTTCGAGGTGACGAGCGCTGGACTCGAGCCGGGAATACTCAATCCTTTTACGGTTCGAGCGCTCGAGGAGAGGGGGATTTCTACTGCCGGGATGCACGCCAAAGGGCTAATTTCCATGCTGGGCATTCGCACTTTTCACTACCTCATAACCGTTTGTGACCGCGCCGAAGCAAACTGTCCCATCTTTCCTGGGGTGTCTTACCGTTTGTCCTGGCCTTTTGAGGACCCGGCTGCATTTCAGGGCAGCGATGAGGATGTATTGGCCTATTTTCGCAAAATCTGTGGCCAGATTGAAGCCAAAATCCTCGAGTGGGGGCCAACAGTAGCCAATTTGATCCCACCCAAATCTCCTAACCCTGCGGTTGCTTGAATTGGCTCGAGGAAATCCCGTCAAATGTAAAGTGGAGCCATCAAACGCCAATCTCGCCCCTGATGCGCCCGCCCTTCCCACTCGTGTAAAGAGTTCCATACACCTTTGTCCCGGAGTATCCGGCTGAGAAAACGGTTGTTCTCGAGAAAAGGGTCTTCCTTACCCACCGCCAGAACCACTTCCATTTTCCGCAGTGCGTGCAGTTGCCAACCTTCGGACAGGTTGGGCAGGTAGTGACACGGCGTGTTGAAGTAGATGTTCTCGTCGTAATAACCTTCAAACAGGTTGTGAAAATTCTCCACCTCGAGCGTGAGGTCAAATCTTCCCGAGAAAGCACAGAGTTTGCTGAACAGGTGCGGATACCGGAAGGCAAAATTTGCGGCGTAAAACGCTCCCAGGCTACAGCCGTGCGCGATGGTGCAGGGATGGCTGTTCTTTAGGGCCATGAGCGGCAAAACCTCATGCAACAGATACCCCTCGAGCGACAGATAGCGCCGTAGTCGGTCTGCCGGGTGTAGCCACTTACTGTAAAAGGTTTCACTGGCCAGCCCTTCCACACAGTAAAGCTGCAACTGTCCGGCCTCGAGCTTGGGGGCCAGGACACTCACCAGCCGCAGACTTTCGGCTTCAAAAAAACGTCCGTCCCGCGTGGGAAAGCTGAGTACCTTAGCCCCCGCGTGACCAAAAATGAGCAGTTCCATGTTGCGCTCGAGCCGGGGGCTGTACCAGTTGTGATATTCACGGTTCATGCGGGTGAAAACAGGGTAGTTGTTTCACCCAGATTGCGCTCGAGACGAACTTTGCCTGACCATAACACCACTCGAGTATGACACGGAATTGTCAGGTTAGTTAAGACATGGACACGAGCAGGTCAAGCACCCAAACTTAGACCCACCCGAAAAATCCTGACACAAAACTTGATTTACGGGACAAAATAATGGGACGGTGAAGGCTGCTCATGAGCACAGTGGGGCTGTACGCAGCGCGAAAGAACCTCTTTTCGGTGTGGCTCGAGCCAATCTGCCAGGGCCAGAAGCTGAGCAGCTACCCTCGAGCGAAAACTGCGCCGCGCCGCGTGCGAAATCTGATGCCGTGTGCGGGCTTCCTCGAGTATTTCCCGCTGCCGCTCGAGTCCCAATTGGTAAATAAAGTCGTGTGAGTGCATAACGACCTCCTCGAGTGCCAATTTAGTCCATACCCCAGAACAATCCAATCAATTCGCTCGAGGGTGAATCTGTGGAGTCTTGGTCCTGAACCGCGCACAATAGGGCCATGAAGAACACCCGCATTCATCTCACTGCCGTGGACCTGAACCGCACCCATTTTGCTTTCAGCCCGTTGTGGGAAGCGGTGATGGGCTTTCGGGCCACCCTCGAGCCGAGCCGTTTTGCGCTGCATCTCCCCTGGATTTGTGAAGCTCAGGACGCTATAAAGGACCTGAACCTCTCGGCGCTGACTGCATTGTGCCTGCCCACAGGCTACATTCCAGATTTCCTGACCCCTCCACCCCACACCCCGCTGCCTGATTTCTCCGAGGAACTTCAAACTCTGCTCAAGACGGACCCGGACACCGTGCGGCGCGAGGTGCTCCTGGCCTTCGAGGACCGAGAAATGCCTGTTGCGGCGAAAGTTTTCCTCGAGCGCCCCGAGCAGGCTCTGATAGAGTTGGCCCAAAACATCAAGCTATTTTGGGAACGGACTCTCGAGCCACACTGGCCCCGGCTGCGGGCCATGCTCGAGAACGACGTGATGATGAGGGCGCGAAATCTGGCCCTGGGCGGCCCGGAGGCGCTATTTCGAGACCTGCATCCGTTGGTGAGTTATCACGACGGGGTGCTCGAGCTGGACCAAACGGTGTGTCGGACGGACTTCGACATCTACCCGGCTGGTCGTGGATTGCTGCTGATGCCGTCGGCCTTCGTGTGGCCCCGCTGGAATAGCATCATCGGGGAGGGGTGGCAGCCCACCCTGGCCTATACCCCGCGTGGGGTGGCTAATTTATGGACCAATACGCCGCCGAAAGGCAATCATTCGCTCGAGCTGTTGATGGGTCGAGGCCGGGCGGAGGTGTTACTCAGTCTGGACCCGCCCTCCAGTACCCTCGAGCTGGCCCGCCGTCTGAAAGTCTCACCCAGTGGGATTTCGGCGCACCTCAGCACGCTCGAGGACACTGGATTGGTGGAGCGCCAGCGGCGCGGACGTTACGTGTACTACCGTTTAAGCCCTACTGGGCGCAGCTTGCTCGAGCTGATGGGAACTGTCCTCGAGCGGGAGTTGGCCCTGCCGGGGTGACGAAGTTAGGCTCGAGCACAGCGGATTCAAAGTAACCCCTGACGCAGAGCCTTTACCGCCGCCTGAGTGCGGTCACTGGCGCTCAACTTCTCGAGCAGGTCTCCAACGTGGCTTTTGACCGTGCTCACCGAAACAGATAGCTCGAGGGCAATTTCTTTGTTGTTGCGTCCTTCGGAAATCAGGCGCAGGGTCGCCAGTTCGCGCTCGGTGAGGTGAACGCTGTGCTCGAGCGGTTTTTGAATCTGCCCCAGCACGCCCCTGGCAATCTGTGGGTCCAGATACGCGCTGCCTGCCGCCGCCGCCCGAATGGCTAGCATCAACAAATCCGGGTCGCCACTTTTGAGACAGTACGCATCCGCTCCAGATGCAAGAGCTGCGAAAACCTCTTCCTGTAACTGGTGCGCGGTTAACATCACAATGCGAATTCCTGGCTCGAGGGCCTTAATTTGCCGTGCGGTTTCGATGCCGTCTATTCCGGGTAATCCAATATCCAGCACCACCACCTCACACGGATGGCTGGGAAGTCGCTCGAGCGCTTCCTCACCACTCCGCGCTTCTCCCACAGTCTCGAGGTCGCTCTGAAAATTGATGCTGGCCCGCAGCCCATCGCGGGTGAAACTGTGGTCCTCGACCAGGAAAACGCGGATTTTGGACATGGGACCTCGGAAAGAAGTTATGAGCAATGAGTGACGAGCTTAGGAACAGGAGTTGTAGTCGCGATTCAAACACTCGAGTTTGGAAGAACTTGAAACCTTATTGTGAATGGGGGACAGCTTTTAGCCCATTGCTAATCGCCGAATTTGCGCTCCCCTCAAATTCCTGTTTTGCGCCGTTTCGACTTGCTTCCCCCACCAGCGGCAAGGAAAAGCGAAAACTGGTTCTCCCCCCCTGCCGTGCGTAAGCGATTCTGCCACTGTGCGATTCTACGATTCTACGCGCCAGATACAGCCCCAGGCCGCTTCCTGCGCCTGCTCCAGCTTTTTTGAACCGCTGAAATAGGGTGGAGCGCACCGCGTCTGGCACGCCTACGCCGTCGTCAAACACCGTAACGTGTACGTAGCGGCCCAAAGTCTCAAGCCGAACCTCCACTTTTCCGCCGGGGGGCGACCATTTTTGGGCGTTCTCGAGCAGGTTTTGTACCGCTCTGCCCAACTCGAGTGGGTTTCCACGTACCCAGGCGTGCGCCTTGAGAACCACTTCTAACTCGAGCGATTTTTCGGTGAAGATGGTTTCCATCATCTTCAGTCGGTCCTCGAGTAATTCACGCAGGTCCAGCGGTCTGAAATCGTCTCCGGTGTCTCCCGCCTCGAGCCGAGCTACGGTGAGCAGTTGGTCGGCCAAATCTAGCAGCGCGGCGTTGGACGCAACCCCGTTTTGCAGGCTGGCGCGGTACTCCTCAGAGAGTTCGCCGTATGCGCCCTGAAGCGCCAGTTTCATGCTCAGGGTACTGGCGGTGATGGGAGTGCGTAAATCGTGCGAAAAAGCGTAAATCAGGTCTTTAATCAGGTCGTTACGCCGCTCGAGTTCGGAATTCAAATTCTCGAGCTTCATGCGTAAGTGCAGTTGCTCAAAAGCTGGAGCCACCGCGCCCACCGCGTCCTCGAGTGCGTCGCGCTGGCTGCTTTCGCCGTTTCCATCCATCAGCACCCGCAGCTCAGAGCCGTCAGTACGGGTCCACACCGCCTCGAGCGTGGCCCCAAAGTCTGGCTCGGGTGCGCCGCTGTGAGCCAGGGTTGCGGCTGGGGGCGAAGCAAAGCGTGGGGGTGCATAACTGTGATGCGCGAGACCAGAAATTACCACCGCGTTTGCGTTGAGATACTCACGCAAACCTGCCGCTGTTCGCTCGAGGAATTCTTCTGGAGTGCGCGACCCGCTAAGCGTGGTCAGCAGTTGACGCAGATTGCGCTCACGCTCAGCGCGGATTTCCTCGAGCCGCAGGGTAGCCACACGAGAAGCACTCGAGCGCAGTTTCAAGGTAAAAAATCCCACCAGCACAAAGCCCACTGCCGCAAAGGTCCGGTTCACCACAGCAGACGTTTCCTCGGCCTGGAGCGCCTGGGCATTCAGAAACCCAGCTAACAGGTTGCTCGAGAGGGCTAAAACCACCATCAATAAAGTGAAATTCCGGCTGAGCACCAGACTCGAGAGAGCGATGGGAACGCTGTACAAAATGGCCACTACCAGGGCCGCCGGGGTCAGAATATCCAGAACGAGCGTCGCCAGCAAAAGAATCAGGCTCGAGGTGATGAGTGCAAATTTAGAAAGGGTGGTCGGAGACCGCATTCCTACAGTCTAATCGCTCGAGGGCCGGGTCAAGATGGTCAAGTGGCTACTTTGGGTGTCACCTGACCGATACCGACTTGAAGCGCTCGAGCGCAAACTGGGGCGCATGGAAGCCTTTCTGTTGGCCCTCACCTTTGTTCTGGTCGTTTACCTGCTCATAGCCCTGCTTCAGCCCGAGAGGTTTTAGAGATGTTTGTTACGGCGTTATTGATTTTTGTCGGGCTGTTTGGACTGGTTGCACTGTTCATGCGGATGCTCGAGCGGTTGTAACGGCTTTTTAACTCAAAAGGAACCCTATGGATATTTTTTTAACCTACCTGCTTGTTTTCGCCCTGGGAATTCCACTGGGCCTGTACATGGCTCGAGTGTTTTCCAACCAAAAAACTTTCACCGATTTCTTAGCCCCGCTCGAGGGGTTTTATTTTCGGCTTATTGGGGTTAATCCCTTGAGCGAAATGAACTGGAAAGCGTATGGCTGGGCCTTGATTGCCTCCAACTTCGTGCTGGGTATCTTAGCTATGCTGATTTTCCTGTTTCAGGGAAGTTTGCCGCTCAACCCAGACGGCATTCCCAACATGAGCTGGGACCTCGCGCTACACACCACCGCCAGCTTTTTGACCAATACCAACCAGCAGCATTATTCTGGGCAGGCTCAACTGAGTTACCTGTCTCAAATGGTGGGCGTAACTGCCCTACAATTTATTACTCCAGCAGTGGGATTGGCG